>JBATHQ010000107.1:0-3169 GCA_049667005.1 Psychromonas sp. | reverse complement strand
GATAACCTTCCCTTCATGTAATATGTTTAGCATCATCTGCGATGCGCCAATATCAATAACCGCGATACCTTTGTTAAACTCCGCTTCTGAAAATTGCAATTCTGCAGATCTTGCCAGAACATGGCTGGCAACATCAACAATTTTGACATTCAAGCCCGCGTCTTCCACGCAATCAACTTGTAGCAATACCCTCTCTTTACGGGCAGCACTTACTAAAACATCATTAAGCTCGGCATTACTTGCATTGCGGGAAACAATTTCAAAATCTAAGAAAATTTCATCTATCGGGAAGGGGATGTTGGTTTCAGCTTCAATTTCAACTTGAGTTTCCAGTTCCAATTCATTTAAATTAGCATTGATGGGAATGATTTTGGTAATGACGTCAGTGCCGCTTACGGCGATCGCCGCATTTTTATATGCAGCTGGAAAGTTTTTGCGTAGTTGTTTAATGATTTGCGTTAACTTGGCAACGTCTTCAAAGCGCTGATCTACAATTAAACCTTTTTCAATAGGCACTTCAGCAACCGCATCGATTTGATAGGTGCCTTTACCCTTCGATAACGCAATGGCTTTAATTGCACTCGAACCGAAGTCAATACCGATCAGTGCTTTGGAATTTGATTTTTTTAAATTTTTAAACATAACATCCCTGCTAAAATAAATTTAATCCGATCTATATTAAGTCCCTTGTAATTGATATTAAGTCGAAAATCGGGAACTTCCAAGGTGTGAACTCACAATTCCTTCTTTAACTGCATAAATATCACTATATACTGTCGGTTAATTGTGAACTAATAACAACTTAAATCAATTAAAATTCCAAAATGTTTAAGGTACATATAAAATGATGAAATGGTTTAAACGCCTACTGTTGCTTTCAATTTTCACCTGCTTGTTAGGTATAGGTGCAATTGTTGCAATTTACTACCTTGTAAAGTCTGATTTGCCGGATGTCGCTACAATTACAGACATTCAATTACAAGTGCCAATGCGGGTTTACAGTATTGATGGAGAACTGATTTCGCAATTCGGCGAAAAACGCCGAATTCCACTCACCAAAGAAGATATTCCAGAGACGCTTATTAACGCATTTATTGCCACGGAAGATAGTCGATATTACCAGCATTACGGTGTCGATCCCATTGGTATTATACGTGCTGCAACGGTCTGGGCGTCAAGCGGTTCAGCAAGTCAAGGTGCCAGTACCATTACTCAGCAGGTTGCGCGTAACTTCTTTTTATCCCGTGAAAAAACATTCCTGCGCAAAATTAAAGAAGTTTTTATAGCCATTCAGCTCGAACAAATCTTAACAAAAGATGAAATCATGATGCTCTATCTGAATAAAATTTCTTTAGGACACCGAGCATACGGTATTGGCGCGGCTGCACAGGTTTATTATGGTAAAAACGTTGAGGAGTTGACCCTGGCAGAAATGGCAGTATTAGCCGGTTTGCCGAAAGCACCTTCAAATTTAAATCCTATCACTTCGCCGAAAAATGCCGAGTTGCGTCGCAATGTCGTTTTGTTACGTATGTTATCTGAAAACTACATCACCCAGGAAGAGTATGAGGAGGCAAAAGCAAGCCCGATTACAGCAAAATACCATGGCGCTGAAATCACCCTTTCTGCTCACTATGTCGCTGAAATGGCGCGTAATAAATTGGTTGAGCTGTTCGGAGAGGAACGCAGCTACAATGAAGGTTTCAGTGTCTATACCACGATCAATAAAATGGATCAGGAAGCGGCTAATCAGGCACTGCTTAATAACCTTCATAATTATGATAAACGCCATGGTTATCGCGGTGCAACCAAAACCTTGTGGCAAGCCCCGGCAAGAAATTGGAGCGCAGAGAAGATCACTGCTACTTTAAGCCAGATACCGAGCTATGCCGATTTATACCCGGCAGTTGTTACCAATGTTGCAGCAAAAGAAATTAAGGTGATCAGTAAAAACAGCAATGGAGCAGTGCAAACGATCACATGGGATGGGTTAAAATGGGCAAGACCCTTTATAAGTGATACCAGACAAGGTAAAGAGCCGCAAAAAGCCTCTGATATTGTTGCGGTGGGTCAACAGATATGGATTCGTGAGGTTAAACAAAAATTAGAACTGTCGCAATACCCCGATGCCAGCGCGGCATTTGTTTCACTTAATCCGCAGGATGGTGCTATTACCTCTCTGGTAGGCGGATTTAGTTTTATGCAAAGTAAATTTAACCGTGCTACACAGGCGAAACGTCAGGTCGGCTCGAATATCAAACCTTTTATTTACTCTGCGGCATTGGATAATGGCTACACACTGGCCACTCTGGTGAATGATGCCCCTATTAATCAATGGGGCGGCAGCGCAGCCTGGAGACCTAAAAACTCGCCCGAAGTTTATGACGGCCCGATTCCCTTGCGTCGTGCACTTGGACAGTCAAAAAATGTCGTCTCGGTGCGCTTGGTACAGGATCTGGGATTAACAACAATCATCCCGCAATTAGAAAAATTTGGTTTCGAAAATGCGGATCTACCAAGAAATAATACTATCGCCTTAGGCTCTGCATCAATTTCCCCGCTAAACCTTGCCACGGGATATGCAATCATCGCCAATGGCGGGTTTAAAATAGAGCCTTACATAGTAGAACGTATTGAAGATGCTTATGGCACGGTGATTTATGAGGCAGCCCCGAAAATCGTTTGTGATTATTGTGCTGAACTATACGCGCAACAGGAAAACAGCCAACAACTTATAGAAACACAAACGATACAGGACAAAGGAGCGAATACCTGCCCTATTGCACCAATTAGTGAAGAACAGATCGCTCCGGCAGCAATCAGTGCAGAAACAGCCTTTTTAACCCGCGAATTATTAAGGACAGCGGTATGGGGTGGGGGTAGCCGACTGGATCAAAGCAGTTGGAATGGGACAGGCTTGCGCGCCGGTCGCGCTTTAAATCGCCAGGATATGGGCGGCAAAACAGGGACGACCAATGAATCGAAAGATGCATGGTTTTCAGGCTTTGTCGGCAATAAGGTCGCCACATCATGGGTTGGATTTGATGACTATAAGCGTAATCTGGGTAGAACCAGCTACAATAATAATCTTAGTAATGAGCAAGCATCTGGAGGCGAATTTGGTGCAGGTACCGCGTTACCTACCTGGATAGATTTTATGCAGGCAACA
>JBATHQ010000106.1:0-2070 GCA_049667005.1 Psychromonas sp. | reverse complement strand
GCGTTATGACGCATTGATTATGGCGTGATTAATTTTTAAATTTATACTGTACCTCTTGATTTATAACAAAAAGTGACCTTTCAACTTGCTGATTTCTGCATCTTGAAGTAGTTTGGGTATAAAAGGGGTAATAGGCTCCGCGCATTAATAACATTGGGTAACGCGATGAAAAAAATTAAAAATGAATCTCAATTATTACAACATGCAATCAAGTTAGGGGCGGCATACGCATTAAAACGTGGTTATGTTGGCATAGACGGGACGACTTCAGTTAAGGATAAACAGGAGTGTATTTACCGTTTATTAGTGCAGGATAAATTGATTTCACCCTTGGCAAAAGATCAGGAAACATCAGCTGATATTCGCCATAAGCTGGTTCTCTGGATAAGCAAACATCTGCCGGCAGATCACCCGCTATTAAAATAAACAAAACAGTTGTAATCGAAGCGTCAGGTTTAACTCGTTTTGTTCGGTTAACGCACTGATATTACAATGGCTTTTGCCTAATTCTGAAATTTTTCTTGCCAAAATAAAATAAATGTCTAGACTGTTTTTAACCGGGGCGCTTGTAAAAAGCGTCCCGGTTTTTTTTTGCCTGCAAATCAAACCGGCCACCGCCATAACAGATTTTACTAAAACTATTTGGAGAGAGTTATGCGTATCGAACAAGACTTGAAATTAGGCTTTAAAGACGTGCTTTTCCGTCCTAAACGTTCAACATTAAAAAGCCGATCACAAGTTGAATTAGCCCGCGAATTTATCTTTAAACATAGCGGTCATAAATGGACCGGTGTCCCGATTATTGCTGCAAACATGGATTCTGTCGGCAGTTTTGAAATGGCCAAAGCACTTGCACAATATAAGGTGATGACGGCTATTCATAAACATTATTGCGTTGCCGACTGGACTGACTTTGTTAAAAATGCACAGCCTGATGTACTTAAAAATATTATGGTTTCAACGGGTACATCAGAAAGTGATTTCCAGAAAACCATTGATGTAATGGCATTATCACAGGAGATAATGTTTATCTGTATTGATATTGCTAATGGGTATTCAGAGCATCTTGTTGAATATGTTCAAAAAGTGCGCGCAGCTTTTCCTGAAAAAGTGATCGTCACCGGTAATGTGGTCACCGGTGATATGGTCGAAGAGTTAATTCTAGCGGGCGCTGATATAGTTAAAGTGGGAATAGGTCCCGGCTCTGTTTGCACAACGCGGGTGAAAACCGGGGTAGGTTACCCGCAACTCTCTGCCATTATCGAATGTGCTGATGCTGCGCATGGTTTGGGCGGTTGTATTATTGGTGACGGAGGTTGCAGTTGTGCTGGTGATGTCGCCAAAGCGTTCGGAGGCGGAGCTGATTTTGTGATGTTAGGCGGAATGCTTGCCGGACATTTTGAAAGCGGAGGTGAAATCATCGAACAAGATGGCAAAAAATTGATGAAATTCTACGGCATGTCTTCCACGAGTGCGATGAACAAACACTCCGGCGGTGTGGCAAACTATCGCGCAGCAGAAGGCAAAACCGTGTTAATTCCCTATCGAGGTCAGGTTGCTGATAGCATTTTAGATATTATGGGCGGCGTCCGTTCTACTTGTACTTACGTCGGTGCCGCTAAGCTAAAAGAGCTCTCTAAACGGACAACATTTATCCGTGTGCAGGAGCAGGAAAATGTTATCTACGGTAGAGAGTAACTAATTAACCTGAGCTTGGGATAAGGGCTCTTTACTTCAATTACGTCATCTTCGTGGTGTTTTAATCGAAGATCTCGATGAGATAAGGCTAATTTTAGCTAAATAGCTATTTCATTCGCTGAGATTCCAGCTAAAAAACGGCTGGAATGACGGAATGCGGTGTTCACTGCTTATCCCGAGCTCAGATTAGTAATTTTCAGGAATAGTAACGGATAGTTTTTCATAATAATCTGCGCTAAAGAAAGTTGCCCCAATAGGTATAAGCAAAAATAGAAACCACTAATATTGCAAACAGGTTTAATAAAAAACCATAGCGGATCATACTTTTCACATCAACTGCCGCGCAACTCATGGCTATCGCATTTGGCGGTG
>JBATHQ010000105.1:0-2809 GCA_049667005.1 Psychromonas sp. | reverse complement strand
CTCGGCGGTGGCATTATTTTACCCGAACCGGACAACTGCTTTTATGTTTTAGACGAAGCTCATCACCTGCCGAAAATTTCCCGCGATTTCTCCAGCGCACGTGCCAGTATTCAAGGCAGTCAGGAGTGGCTTAAAAAAATATCGCAGTTAAGCCAGCACATCAAAAAGAGCATTCACCGCCAAACCATCATCACACCCGATATGAATATGCTTGAGGGTGCACAGGATTTAATTAAAAACCTGAAAATTGTCGAGTTATTTTTTAATGATAATCCGCAGTACTTTAATGAATCAGACCAGTACCGATTTGAGTTAGGCGAACTGCCCGAAGCCTTAACCATTCCCGTGTGTAATTTAAAAGAGGAAAGTAAAAAATGTTTATCGGCTTTAAATAAACTGTCCAATATTGTCAGTGAAGAGATCAAAGATGGTAATGTGAAAATAAAAGATGCCGAACCTTTGATGGTAGAACTTGGCTTTTTTCTTCAGCGTATTGAAAATATGCATGCCTTGTGGGTCATGCTCAGTAAAGAAAGATCCACCAAGCAGGCGCCGATTGCTGCCTGGGTTGCAAAAGAAAAATCCGATATCTATCTCAATGCTTCTCCGATAGAAGTGGGCGGAATTTTAGAGCATATGTTCTGGTCAAAAGCGGCTGGCGTTATTTTATGCTCGGCAACGCTGACCTCACTCAATAATTTCGAATACTATAAACGCCAAAGTGGTCTAAAGACCAATGATGGCACGCAATACCTACGCTTAAAGTCCCCTTTTAATTATCCGGCCGTGCCGTTAATTGTAGCCGATATGGAAAATGACCCGACTCAAAAGGGGTTTGATAATGAACTGGTTGAAAAAATTGAACATTATTTGCGCGAAAAAGAGGGGAATCTGGTTTTATTTGCATCTTATTGGCAAATGAATTTAGTTGCAGATAAACTCAATAAAAAATATGCACAAGCGTTATTGGTGCAGGGTGTATTATCACGCAGTAAACTGATTGAAACCCATAAGCAGCGTTGTGATACAGGCCAAACAAGTATTATCTTTGGTACTGGCGGGTTATCTGAAGGTCTGGATTTACCCGGTCATTATCTAACCAACTTAATTATAACCAAGTTACCCTTTGCTGTCCCGAACTCCCCCGTTGAAGAAGCACATTCAGAGTGGATAAAAGCCCAGGGTGGCAATCCTTTTCTGCAGCTTTCAATTCCAGAAGCCAGTAAAAAATTGATCCAGTCATGCGGCAGATTAATCAGAAAAGAAAACGATAGCGGACAAATTATCATATTAGATAAAAGAGTAAAAACGAAACGTTATGGAAAAGGGTTACTCGATGCACTGCCCCCATTTGCTATTCAATTTGAGAACAAAAATTAATGACTGAAATCTTCTTAGATCCCAGCACTTGGGCTTTACTTATCTTTGTCGGATTAATCGCAGGTTTTATTGATGCGGTTGTTGGCGGAGGCGGTATGCTGACCGTACCGACTCTGTTGAGTTTAGGTTTACCTGCGCATTTAACGCTGGGGACGAACAAGGTATCCGCTTGTTTTGCTTCCGGTACTGCATCCTACACCTATTTCAGAAAACAGTTGTTTAATCCGCAATTTTGGCGGCAAAGTTTCTACAGCACGCTGATAGGTGCACTGTCCGGCACTGTTTTTGTTAATTTAATCAATACACAATGGCTAGAAAAGATACTGCCGATTATTATTTTAGTCGCTGCTATCTATACTTTACTGACTAGGATCCATGATGTTGATAATCAACAGCTCCCTAAAAATAATTCGGCATTGCGTATAAAACAAACTATTCAAGGTTTTCTGTTAGGCTTTTATGACGGCTCTTCAGGTCCTGGTGCAGGCGCATTTTGGGTTATTTCCAATATGAAACTTTATAAACTGAATATTTTATTGTCCAGCGGCATTGCCAAAGCGATGAATTTCACCAGTAATGTAACCGCATTATTAGTCTTCATCTATTTTGGCCAAGTAGACTGGTTAATTGGCTTTACTATGGGAGCCTGTTTAATGCTCGGCGCCTACATAGGCGCACATTCTGCCATTCATTTCGGCGCTAAATTTATACGCCCGATATTCATCTTAATCGTGGTAATAATGGCGGTAAAATTAGGATATAACGCATGGCTAGCTTAAGTTCGACAAATATCCCGATCAGACAGTTACAGCAACAGGTAAATGACCTAAGCGCCAGATGCAAAGAACTTGATCAAAAAATTCAACAGACAGAAAACAGATGCTTTGTCTTTGAAGCACACATTTTTCAAAAACGCTGCCTGACACTTTGTGGTTACCTGGAGCAGATTGAAAACACCCTGCAATCCCTGCACAATGCGCTGGATAAAAAACTGCCTGAAGCACTGATTGCATTTGAATGTGAACATTTCGTCAGTCAATTTCAAGTATTACTGCAGCTGGTGCAAAGTTTGGAAAAAGGACAGGCAGAGTTATTGTATAAATCCTATTCATCCATTAAAGAGAATATCTATCAGCAGTTACAGAAGCAATATCATTATGAAGAACGTTTATTAAACATGATTGCAGAGCAGGAAGAGTTATTAGTCGATGCACCGGTACAGCTAAAAATAGTGATTAAAGAAAAGATTGAGGTGTTAAAAATTCGCTATCAGAAGTGTAATACCTATACGCAAAAGTTGGAATTTCAATTAAAAGATATCAGTGATGAGTGAACAGCAATGGATGAGCAGAAAAATATAAATTCGCTAGCGGATGCGGAACCGGCCGTTCAACTGGCCGTTGATTTAATCCAACTGCTGGAAGAAAAT
>JBATHQ010000104.1:0-7937 GCA_049667005.1 Psychromonas sp. | reverse complement strand
ACAGGAGTCATTCGCAAAACAGGATTTTGGAAAAGTAACTCGCCAGAACGCATTATCCTAATGTTAACGCGGCAAGGACAAAAAAATATCCGTGAAGAGATGATATTCCAACGTTCAGGTCTCACACTGAGCACAACTAAAATCAACAAAAACAATATCATTACAGAGATCCCCGAATCGGAGGGAGTCTTTAATAAAATGAACCACCAGGAGACAACCGAGAAAAAAACCGTTAACCGGATTGATCGCAAATTTCCAGCCGCACAGATTGTACCAAGCAGCGAAATGAACCGGGCAGTACAACAAGCAGTGAATCAATACTTTAAAATTCACCGTACTGATCCCAAAAACACCAAATTCAGCTCGGTGAACTATGACCTGAATGGTGACGGCAGAGAAGATGCCATCGTTTTCCTTGATTGGTGTTCAAGGAGCGGTTGTGAAATGCTTATTTTTGAAGGCAAAGACGGTGGTTATCGTTTCGCAAGTCGAGTATCTCAGGTTAAGGCGCCGATTGTTGTTTCCCATAGCCAGCGTTATTTGTGGCAAAGTTTACTGATTGAAAAAAATAACCGGTGGTTACTGTTCGATTTTGATGGCATTAGTTACCCAGACAGTAGCAATAATTTACAACCGGTTAATAAGCAGGATTATGCCACTGATGTGGTTTTATTTAGCCAGGGCACTCCTTTTAACTGGTTTCCAATTCAGTAGCTATCATAATAGCAAAAGGGTTTTAATTTCCCTTTTGCTAACTTCCTCCATCTTCATAACTCCTAATAATTCACTCTTCATTTAGCCTTTGCTGAATTAAAAATGGTGGCAAAAAAGGCTTGTTCAAAAATAACCACGGGTGATTTTGTTTCTTGCGCGGAAGCTAACTCTCTCTCCGACTGGTTATAAGCGTTTATGATCAAAACAAAAAGACGATCACCATGGCGACTTTTAACCACTCCCAATAAGTTTGCCACTCCCTTCATGGATCCCGTTTTGGCAATAACATTCCCTTTTAACAAAGATCCGGCAACCCCTTTATGGTAACGAAGCGTTCCATCTATTCCGGCTATCGAAAAACTGTCTAATAACTTTAATTTTTTATCATTCTGATAAACATATTTGAGTACCGACATGAACAACTCTGCACTGATTAAATTATGACGGGATAAGCCTGATCCGTCTGCCAAATAAGCATTTTCCAAATCAACGCCATGCTCCTGCAGAATTAATTTAACCGCTTTGCCGCCATTACGAAAATTACCTGATTGATGGAAATAAGCTGATCCGAGGGTTTTAAACAAACTATCCGCAATTAAATTATCCGAGTCTTTGAGCATAACTTGTAATAATTGATCCAACACAGGCGATTGGTGACTAACCAATACCTGCGTGCCTTGCTGCGCTTTATTAACCTCTTCAAGCTGAACTTTGCCGCGCAGCTTAATACCGGATTTTTTTAATTCAGATTCAATAACCTGTCTGGCGTAGGTTAATGGATCATTGACTGAAAAGGATAATGGCAATGGTCGATTGCTCGGCACCATACATCCCCATAAATGGTAGCGGTTATGATCAAAACGAGTCACTTCCAATGCACAAAACTGCTTAGTTCGCTGTGCCGCCGTGACCACATCAACATCACTGCTTATTTTAACTGGCTCATAGCCCGGGATAAATAACCTGGCTTTTTTTGCATTCGGACTCGCCAAACTAAGGTTACCTAATACACAGTTTTTATTAATAATGATCGCATGTGACGGCGCGGTATAACACACGCCTAAATCATTCCAGGCCTGACCGTCACTCCATTGGTAACCGTTAAAGTGCGCATCATTAATCAGGAAATCGCCATCTATTTGATCGACTCCTAAAGCTTTTAACCTTGTTAACATCTCTTTGATATTGTCACGAGTTAACGTCGGATCGCCAACAAAACGCAAACGGAGATCCCCCTGATAACGATTGTTTTTAATCAGACTTTGACGGCCTTCTATATTTGTCCGGTAGCGAAAATTATCCCCCAGATATAACTTCGCCGCCGTAGCGGTTAATAATTTCTGCAGGCTTGCCGGGGTACGCAATATTTGCGCATCAGACTCGGCAAGTAATTTATTGTTGGCAGGATCGATGACCAGATATGAAAGCTGTGTCCCTTTAGGTAATAACGTATTTAATTTAGACCATTCATCGGCCAGTAACTTTACCGGCAGTAAAAATACAAACACACACAGAAAATGCTTAAACATAAAAAACTCCAAATTTGCGGCAAGTCACATCATAACCCCGTTTCGATATATACCCAATTTACATTACTGAAAAATAGTTTTTCTCCGCTTGAAGCCTTTAAAAAATGCAGAATTCATAAGATTGCGGTGGTATAATTTTGTTATCGTCACTCGTTACCCATGAGTCTGAAAATATGAATAATCCACTATACCAAAAGAACATCATCTCCATCCCCGACCTGTCCCGTGTAGATCTTGAACTTATTCTACAAACCGCTCAATCATTAAAACATACACCGCAGCCTGAACTATTAAAAAACAAGGTTATTGCAAGTTGCTTCTTTGAAGCGTCAACCCGAACTCGCCTTTCATTTGAAACCGCGGTACAACGTCTCGGTGGAACGGTTATCGGTTTTGACAGTGGCGGTAATACGTCACTGGCACAAAAAGGTGAAACATTGGCAGACTCAGTTAAGATAATTGCCTCTTATGCCGATGCCTTTTTTATGCGTCACCCGCAGGAAGGCGCTGCCCGTTTAGCCTCTGAATTTACCGATATTCCGGTTATCAACGGCGGAGACGGCTCAAATCAGCACCCTACGCAAACATTATTAGATCTGTTTACCATTTATGAAACTCAAAGCAGACTCGATAACCTTAATATTGCATTTGTGGGCGATCTGAAATATGGCCGAACAGTGCATTCATTGGCTCAGGCTTTATCTTTATTTAACTGTAATTTCTATTTTATCGCGCCAGACGCATTAGCGATGCCCGATTACATCCTTGAAGAGCTTACAGAGAGAGGCATCAATTACTCCATCCATAACAGTATTGAAGAAGTTATCGGCTCTCTTGATGTGTTATACATGACCCGAGTGCAGAAAGAGCGCTTTGACGAAACGGAATATCAGCATATTAAATCCGCATTTTTATTAAATGCAGATATGCTAGAAAACGTGCGCGAAAACTTAAAGGTACTGCACCCATTACCGCGGATAGATGAAATTCATCCAAATGTTGATGCTACGCCTTATGCGTATTATTTCCAACAGGCTCAAAATGGCGTATATGCACGCCAGGCACTATTAGCCTTATTGTTAACCAACCATTTCCAGCATCATGCAGAGGGCTGATTTATGCGCAAAAAATTACAGGTAGAAGCGATTCAGCACGGCTCGGTAATTGACCATATCCCGGTACAACAGGGTATTAAAATCTTAAAGTTTTTTAACTTAACCCTTACCAATGAAAAAATCACGGTCGGCTTAAACTTATCAACCCATAGCGGGCAAAAAAAAGATCTGATAAAAGTAGAGAACACTTTTATCACTGATGAACAGGCCAATCAACTTGCCTTATTCGCCCCTGATGCCACCATTAATCAGATAAAAGATTTTCAAGTGGTCAATAAGTTTAAGGTACAACTACCAGACTCTTTTATTGGCGTATTAGCTTGTCCGAACAGTAACTGCATTAGCCATAATGAACCGGTTAATACCCGTTTCTACGTCAAGCATAAAGCCGCGCTTAAACTAAAATGTCACTATTGTGAAAAAACATTCAACCCGTCGTTTTTCAGTGAGTTAGACTAACCTCTTCAGCTGGATTCCTTTCCTTAGTTGCCGCCGAAGGAAAGGAGTCCATAAAAACTATCCCGACCAGCAGTGCTGATTTGCTTTGTAAGTTGTTTGATTTTTATCATGCAAAACTCAAACTGTTTTTTGCAATGTAAAAACAACATTGTAAATGAACAAGTTATGTTTATACTCAATAGCATCATACTAACCATAGGCGAGCCTGATAATGCATTATAATACCTCTCTTCTTTGCGATATTTACGCAGATACCGTTGACGTTGTTGAACCCCTGCTAACTAATTTTGGCGGACGAAACTCCTTTGCTGGCGAAGTTGTCACAGTCAAGTGCTTCGAGTCAGTCGGTCTAATTTACAAAGTCCTTGAAGAAAACGGCATCGGTAAAGTATTACTGGTTGATGGTGGCGGTTCATTACGCAGAGCCTTAGTAAATGCTCACATTGCCGAACTTGCCGTTGAAAATGGTTGGGAAGGGATTGTCGTCAACGGCTGCGTCCGTGAAGTTGATCTGCTCGAAGAGTTAGATATCGGTATTCAGGCGATCACCGCTATTCCGGTAGGTGCTGAAGATACTGAAATTGGTGAAATAAACTCCCCGGTTAATTTTGCCGGTGTGACTTTCCTGCCTGAAGATATTTTATATGCAGACAGTACCGGCATTATTATTTCGCCAGAGCCTCTGGATATAGAAGAGGTCGAGGAATTAGATGATATTGATGAAGAGATTGCTTAAACAATAGACTATAACTAAAGCCCAATTAATATTTTATTAACTGGGCTTTATAAACAAACTACTTAAACAAACAAGAGTTAATATCTGCAAGTAATTTGTATATGAAACGGCACTTAGCTTGCGCTTTCTTCCGCTTTTTCAATTTTCCCTACCAGGGCACTCAAACGAGCCTGCCACTGCTGGTGCTCTTGTGCTAATCTGATGTTTTCAGCTTTTAAATGTTCACTTTTTTCAGCCAAAACATGCTTGTCTTCCTTTAACTCTTCAACTTCCATTTGTAACAATGCAATCGTATCTACCGCACTTTGGATTTTACTTTCTAGTTTTTCTAAAAGATCAAATTCCATCTACGCTCCCCTTATAATAATGTATGCTGCCAATTCATTGAGAATAAGCATTCCGGTTAGCTTATTCAACCATTGTTTTATGTTTGCCGTATATATTATTACAATATACGATAACGATGCCACTGTTGGTATGAATTAAGTGAGGAATGATGAAAAAAGAGATTAAAGCAGGCCGATACCGCCACTATAAAGGCAATCTCTACCAAGTTGAGGGCGTAGCCACGCACAGTGAAAGTGAAGAAAAACTAGTGGTTTACCGCCCGCTGTATGGAGAGCAGTCTTTATGGGTAAGACCACTTGATATGTTTATTGAAGAGGTTGAAGTTGACGGTAAAAAACAAGCGCGATTTGTGTTTATTGGTGATGCATGAAAATAGCTGTTTTGGGGTGAAAGTATTTATCTATACCCAAATACTTAGGTACATACAGACACCTCAAAGAGCCTTTTTCTTAAAGTCCCTGCTCCATCGATAAAGATGGCATATCACAGGAGGGAACCCCTACGATTTTCGCAGGAACACCGGCAACCGTGGTATGAGCAGGAACAGCCTCTAACACGACACTGCCGGCACCGATTTTTGCGCCAATACCAATTTCAATATTACCAAGCACTTTAGCACCCGCCCCAATCATCACCCCTTGGCGAATTTTAGGATGGCGATCGCCCCCGACTTTCCCTGTTCCGCCTAAGGTTACCCCCTGCAATAGCGACACATTATCTTCAATAACCGCGGTTTCACCAATCACAACGCCTGTGGCATGGTCAAACATAATACCTTTACCTATCTTTGCTGCGGGATGCACATCAACAGCAAACAGTTCAGAGCTGCGATTTTGCAGATAGAGCGCCAATGGGACTCGATTATTATTCCATAACCAATGCGCTACGCGGTGAATTTGGATTGCCTGAAATCCTTTCAGATAAAGCAAAGGGGTTGAATAATCATCGACAGCAGGATCACGATCCTGAACAGCAAGAATATCGGCCATTGCAGCCTCTACAATTTCCGGTGATTTCAAAAATGCCTCATCAATCACTTCCCGTAATAAAATACCCGGCATCGTATGGTGATCCAGATGATTTGCCAGTTGGTAACTTAAAGCAGACCTTAAACTGAGATGATTTAATATCGTTGAATGAAAGAAGCTCGCTAAAATGGGTTCACTAGCGGAATAACGCCACGCTTCTTCTCTAATTTTTGACCATAACTCTTGCTGCGCGGCATCCATTAAATATGACCCTCAATATAGTTGTCTGGCGACGTTTCAAATTGTAATTTATCATTCAACTTTTCTTTCTTGACCGCAGAGAGAGGATCAAGATGAATAAGTATATCGGTGTGAGGAAAAGCGAGCTCTAATGCATCTTCTACCCTATCTGCTTTTTTATGTGCTTCTAATAAACTCTGACTATCATCAAGCTCTAAGTGTAACTGAATGAATTTAGTGTTGCCCGATTGCCTGGTTCGCAAATCATGTACACCACGCACTCCATGAACATCGTAGGCAATTTTTAGAATTTTATCTTCATCGGATTCAGGCAACTGTTTATCCATCAAGGCATCAATTGACAAACGACCAATTTGCCATGCGCCATGGATAATATAAAAACTCACTGCAATAGCAAATACACCATCAGCCCAATGCCAGCCTAATCCGGCTAAGATCAGAGCCAATAAAACCGCGCCATTCATCGCAATATCGGTCCGATAATGCAGTGAATCGGCCCGAATTGCCATGCTGCCAGTTTTTTTGACAATATAAGTTTGAAAGATCACCAGTAATACCGTAATGATGACTGAGAAAATCATTACTGCAATACCAACACCCGATGCGCTTATCTGGTGTCCGTTAACTAATGCAGAGATACCGTTGAACATAAGATACATTGCGGTACCTGAAATAAAAGCAGCTTGCGCCAGTCCGGCTAAACTCTCAGCCTTGCCATGTCCAAAACGGTGATTGTCATCGGCTGGTTGCAATGCGATTTTAATTGCAAACAGATTGATAATAGAAGTTGTCACATCCATTAGCGAGTCAGTTAATGTCGCCAATATACTCGCGGAGCCAGTCATGAACCATGCAATTAATTTAACAACAATTAATAAAGAAGCCGCGAAAATAGCAGCTCGCCCGGCAAGATTAACCAAACGAGCGTACTCTGTCTTGTTTAAATTATTTGACATTCATAATACCTGTAACATAACCACAAATTAGGCAAAGATTATACCCTACCTACTTAGAAATGCTAATTCCATTCATTAATCAATCAAAGAGTTATAAAACAACACCAAAAGATTCTGATATTGGCCACTTTCGCTTTAATGTTGCGGATTAAAATCAATAATAACTGCGTTGCTTTAATCCCTATAGCCAATATAGGGAAGTAATAAATATGCACATAAAAAATCTGCACTATGTTGTTAAATTGGGCGTGCATTTCGCTCTTTTAACCATGACTCTCCGATAACTGGCTTATACTTATACGAAGGTTTTTTTGATAAGGCCAGCAGATGAATAAATTACTACTAATTGATGACGATAGCGAGCTTGTTGCCTTGCTTGCTGAATTTCTCTCCTTAGAAGATTTTGCTGTTGACACTGCATGTGATGGTGAACAGGGATTACACAAAGCGCTTAGCGATGAGTATGACCTGATATTGTTAGATGTCATGATGCCTCGTATGAACGGTTTCGAAATGTTAAAACTGTTACGTCAAAAAAGTGCTATGCCGGTTTTAATGTTAACGGCTAAAGGTGATGAAATTGATAAAATACTGGGATTGGAAATGGGAGCGGATGATTACCTGGCAAAACCATTCAGCGAACGCGAACTAATTGCTCGTATCCGGGCTATTTTACGTCGCACCCAACTAAAAAATGTAGATCCGGTTAATAAAATAACACATTTAGATATAGAGCTTTTCCCCGCACAGCAACAAGCGGTTTGTCAGGGAATTACCATCGAATTGACCGGGACTGAATTATTGTTACTGGAAAAATTTCTTACACACCCGGGTGAGTTATTTTCAAAAGC
>JBATHQ010000103.1:0-1777 GCA_049667005.1 Psychromonas sp. | reverse complement strand
TTTTTCTTCCGTCAAATGCCAGAGCTGATTGAAAATGGTTATATCTACATTGCTCAGCCACCTTTATATAAAGTGAAAAAAGGTAAGCAGGAAAATTACATCAAAGATGAGATGGCACTGCAGACTTACTTAACCACTCTGGCAATGGAAGGCTCATCTCTGCATGTCAACGCAGAAGCTCCGGGAATTTCCGGTGTGGCATTGGAAAGCATGATTCAGCGCTACCGCACTGTTCAGGAAACGATAACGCGTTTATCTCGTCGCTATCCACCGGCTATTCTCGATAAGCTTATCTATATATCTGAATTAACCGTAGAAAACCTTCTCAATAATGCCATCGTCTCTGAATGGGCAAATGATCTTGTCGAAACATTAAATCAAGAAGATTTAGGCGGCACTATTTATAATACTGAGGTGGTTAAAGCGGAAGACGAAGTCACCAATAACATTGTTTTTACGGTGCGCAAACATGGTGTTGATAGTCGTTTTGTACTTGATGAAGAGTTTTTCGGCTCTGTGGGTTACAAATCTCTCGTTTCAGTAGGCAAGGAGATCCATAATCTGCTCGAAGAGGGGGCTTATATAAAACGTGGTGATCGTATTAAAGAGGTCAATCACTTCATTGATGCTATTAACTGGTTGATGCATGAGTCAAAACGCGGTCTTTATATTCAGCGTTATAAAGGTCTGGGAGAGATGAACCCGGCTCAGCTATGGGAAACCACTATGGATCCTGAAGCACGTCACATGCTGCAGGTAACAGTGGAAGATGCCGTTGGTGCAGACCAGCTTTTCTCTACTTTGATGGGTGATAACGTTGAACCGCGTCGCGCCTTTATTGAAAGCAATGCACTGCGTGTTGAAAACTTGGATTTTTAATTAAGCTAAAAACTCCGATAAAAAAAGCCAGCATATCCGCTGGCTTTTTTATTGCGAAATTTATTTCACTGCAATAATACCTTAGAGTAATGGCAACTGTTAACTTCAACAAGGGCTGAATAATGACCTCAAAAGATAGTAAAAAAATTCAACTGATTATCACCGGCGGAACAATTGATTCTTACTATGACATTGATAAATGCACAACCATGCCACATAAAACAAGCGTGCTGCCTGCCTTTTTAGATAAATATGCGCGAGTGGGAAGTTCAAAAATAGAGACCAGTGAAATATGCATGAAAGACAGCCGTGATATTACTAAAGAAGATATTTACGCAGTATATAAAGCGATAATCGAGAATGGAAACAGCAGGCATATTGTCACCCATGGCACTTTTACCCTGTTTGCCAGTGCCCGTTATTTACAGACGTTATTAGCGGATAATCATGGCCAGGTTATTATTTTTACCGGGTCGATGATTCCACTAGAAGGTTTTTCTCCCAATGATGCCGGTTTCAACCTTGGCAGTGCGATTATGGCAGCGCAGTGCTTAGATGCTGGTGTATATATTGCCTTTAATGGTCAGATATATACACCAGAGGATATGCACAGCCTGCATTAACGGCTCATTTATAGTACGAAACAGTACCGCGGATTGGATAACCATCCTGACTACGCACAAAAGTCAGACCGCGAAGCACAACATCAAGTTCCGGTCTAAGCAGTGGCCCATTTGAAATATCAACGGCCTGAAGGTTGCCTTGCTCATTGACGATAAACATTCCCGGTTCGGAAAAGTTATGGTCAGTCTCCTGCTCGGAACGGGGCTGTGAAATGTACAGACCAAGCGTTTTCATCTGCTCCTCTGTTAAACCATAGGCGATAGGGTAGCTGATA
>JBATHQ010000102.1:0-15214 GCA_049667005.1 Psychromonas sp. | reverse complement strand
AAATTAGTTAGCGTGACAACGTCACCGGGGATCATGTTATCAATATGGATGTCGCCAATTCGAACTCTTACCAGTCTTAATGTGGCAAATCCCACAGCAGCAGTCATCTTTCTTATCTGACGATTTTTTCCTTCACAAAGAGTGATAGAGATCCAGCTGGTAGGGCCATGTTTTGAATCGCGAATTTTACGGCCGCGAATGGGGAGTTGAGGCTCACAGTCCAGCTTGAACGCTTTACAAGGTAGAGTTAGATATTTAGTTCCATTAATACCAATCTCAACACCATTTTGCAGCAGTGACATTGCTTCAGCAGTGATCCTTCCATCAACTTGCACGTAATACTCTTTTTCTATCCCTTTGTTTCTGACTTTGTAGCTCATCATACCGTCGGTAGTGAGTAATAATAATCCTTCGGAGTCGTGATCTAATCGACCAATCGCCATGGTTCTATCGGGGAAGTTGAATAGATCGCCGAGTAAATGCTTATTCTTTCGTGGTTCTGGTAAAAACTGACTTAACAAACCGTATGGTTTAAATATTTTGAAGTGCTGATTAGTTTGACTCGGCTCAGCAAGTTCTTTTGAACTGGTTTGGTTAGTGATTAGCATTAAACATGGCCTTAATCGAAAAATCTGATTGGTACTGCATTATACGATTAGTCAGGGATAGATGCACTGCATCTGCTAATTATTGTCCGGCAGTATCAGAGCACCTCAAGGTGCGCAGGAATTACTTAACAGACGTGTGCAGGCAATCCCTGCACACGGTTAAAGTTACATTATGAACATATTATTTGATGATGTTAGTAGCGCGAGAAAGTACTGCAGGCGGGACTTCAACTCCCATTCGGGCTGCCATTTTAGCATTAACAAACAGCTCCGTTCCTTGTGCCGTTTTTACATCAATTGTTCCCGGTTTTTCACCTTTTAAGATACGCACAACGATTTCACCGGTCTGGCGTCCCAACTCATGATGGTTATGACCGATTGCAGCGATTGCACCACGGACAACAGAATCGGTATCACTGGCAAAAACGGGCACTTGAGCATCAATCCCGACCTTAATAACAGACTCTAGCGCACTGATAATTGTATTATCTGTTGGGCAGTAAATTGCATCAACTTTACCTACTAGCTGTTTAGTTGCAATCATTACATCCGAAGATTTAGGCGCAGGTGATTCAATCACGGTGATCCCCATATCAGTAGCAGCAGCTTTAAGCGCTTTTATAATGGAAACTGAATTTGTTTCTCCCGGGTTATATGGTACGCCCAGTTTTTTTATACCGGGTACAAACTCTTTGATCAGAGAGAGATGCTGTTGCGCATTTATCATATCAGACAGACCGGTCACATTAGCGCCCGGTTGAGTCAAACTCGGTACAATCTTTGCGCCAAGAGGATCTGTAACGACAGAAAATACCACTGGAATTGTTTTACTTGCGCTGACTGCGGCCTGCGCGGAGGGTGTTGCAATAGCAACAATAATATCAGGCTCATCACCCACCATTTTGCGTGCAATCTGTGCAGCGATAGCTGGCTGCCCCTGTGCGCTTTCAAAGGTAAATTTAAGGTTATCGCCACTATAACCATTTTCATTTAACACCTCTAAAATGCCATAGCGCACTGCATCGAGTGCAGGATGCTCAACAATTGCAGTGGTAGCCACATAAACGGGTTTAGCTTGCAGTGCGCAAGTGAATACAGCGGCAGATAATATCACACCTTTAACAATTGAACTTAGTTTCAAATTTACCCCCTTATAATGAGTTAATGCCTTGATATACAAACAGTATGAAAAAATATAGTTGACTTTAACAGTTAAATAATAAAATGTAAAAATAGTATAAAAAAATATTGACTAAATAAAAATCGGTTCGTACCGTGCGGGCGAAGCACTCGCACATAATCGCGCTACGAGTTGAAAATTCCGGTAAATTTCCACTTTGTAATCTATTATTTCTAAAGGCTCTAAAATTGTTTAAAAAAGTGTTTTTCTGAACATAAGGTAACGCTCGGTTTTGCAGCAATATTTAGCGCATCCTTCTGGCGTTTATGCCATCGCCCATTCCCGTGTCTCGGTTTACTTGCAGTGTATGCGAAATACTTTTTGCGAGAAAAATGTTAGAAGGCTCTCTGTGAAAAATATGGCTTAGAGATACCGATATTTTATTTGGAAGTTGATCAATGAATAAGTTAATACAGTTTTGGGGTGATCTACGATCCAGCTTCTGGTTTTTGCCTTTTCTGATCGTCATGAGTAGCATTGTTTACGCGGTAGCGTTGATCAGAATAGACTACGCAGGGAGTGACCGGTGGTTGGGCGAGTGGCCACGGATATTTGGGGTCGGCGCGGAAGGCGCACGCGATATGTTATCCACACTGGCCGGTTCGATGATGACGGTTATGGGTATCACCTCCTCCATGACCCTGCTGGCACTGACGCTAGCTTCGAGCCAGTACACCTCGCGCGTCTTGCGCAACTTTATGCGCAGTCGGGTCACTCAGGTTACGTTGGGAACTTTTGCCGGAATTTTCGTCTATTGTTTGATCGTGTTGTACACTATTCGCACTGGCGATGCGCCATTCGTACCCAGCTTGGCGGTGTTTTTCGCTTTTATTCTGGCGTTTGGTGGTATTGCCGTCCTCATTTTTTTCATTCATCACATCGCCTCGTCGATCCAGGCATCCAGCATTATCGCCTCCGTTGCTCTGGAGACCTACGCTGCGATAGATAGGCTACTGCCAAAAAAAATGGAACAGTCCGACCAAAACGAAGTCTGTAACCAGGGACTCGAATCTCTGGATGAAAGGGAGTGGTATCCCGTTCCGGCAGCACAGAGCGGTTATATTCAAAACGTGAATAATGATGCGCTTTTTCGCTTATCAATGGACAGCCGAACCGTAGTACGGATGGAGCAAGGCATCGGTGCGTTCGTTGTACAAAATACTGCGCTACTATCGCTCGCCCTGACCTACCCGCCAGATAATAAGACTATTGCTGCGTTTAATGCGGCTTATAGTATTGGTCGCCATCGAACTGTTGAGCAGGACTTGGCTTTCGGTATTCGACAGATCGTAGACATCGCTATCAAGGCTCTTTCCCCCGGTCTCAATGACACCTCAACGGCGGTGATCTGCGTGGATTATCTGGGATCTATTATGGCTCAGTTAAGTAGTCGACAATTTCCACCATCGAACCGTTACGAGGGAGAGACGCTACGGGTGATGGCAATTGTTCTTAGCTTTGAGGAGCTATTAGCCGAAGCCTTCGATCAGATTAGGGCGAACGCCGAAGTGAATGTTGCTATTCTGGTTCGCACGCTCGGTGCCCTTGATAATATCGGCAGACTGACCAACAGGCTCAGCTACCTGCGAGCACTCGAAGGACAGCGGCAATGTATTGCCGAAGTGGTCTATCGCCGCATCGAATCAAGCATTGATCGCGAACGACTAGAAAGGCATCTGGCGGAGGTACGTGAAACGCTGGAAACCCAGTCTGCTTGGTGCGAAGGAGAAGAGGCGTTGTGGAAACGCAATTCCAATTAGGTTAAAGATGACCGCCAAACAACCGATTTTCAGCACATTTGTCTGTACGAAAAATACACTTAATTAATCTTTATTACCCCTTTTGTTACTCAACCTTAGTTGGACAAAAAAGAGTTGGGCAAAAAAAGATGGAAAAAAATTATCATTCATTTTCATGGGCAAGATGCACAGATAACGCCCCCTGATAATCTACCGTGACCTGCACATTGATTGGGCGGCAGCAGACCTGACAATCTTCAATATAATCTTGCTCTGCAACCGAGCAGTCGATCAACAGCTCAATTGTTTCTCCGCAATAAGGACACTGTGCCTTATAACTCTCAAGTTCAAACATAACCTTCCTCTATTTAAATTAAATTAAAAAAGACGCATCTGATCGGAAACGATATCATCAAAGTCTTTACCCAATAACGGTAAGATAGCTTCGGCGATGGGTCTGAGCTGCTTATCGATATAGTGCTGATAATCAATTTCTGGTTGCTGATAATCAACCGGCTCCGGACCATTAATGGTCATAAGATAAGCTATACGGCCGCGCTGCTGATATTGTAAAGGACGCCCTAACTGTGCATTTATTTTATCTGCCAGGCGGGCTGCGCGCACCTGCGGAGGGACATTTTTAAGGTAAGCATCTAAAGGGCGTCTTAAGCGTTTATAATAGATTAATTGCGCGTCCAGCCCCCCCTCCTTTAAGGCTTTGATGGTATCGGTTAGCAAGGCGGTAACCGGTGAATCAGCAAATACTTTAGCATATAAAGTTTGCTGAAAAGTCTGAGCAAGTTCCGTCCAATCCGAACGCACGGTTTCCAAGCCTTTAAATAACATCTGCTCGCCGTCTGGCGTCACTTTTAAGCCCACATAACGTTTTTTAGAACCAGTCTCAGAGCCGCGTAGTGTCGGCATAAAAAACTTTCTAAAACAGGTTTCAAACTCTATTTCTAAAAAACAATCCAGCTGAAACTCGTGTTCAAGTTTTTCAGCCCAATAACGGTTAATTAATTCAGCCAGCCTTGCCCCGCGTTGCTGCGCCTCCGTTGCATCAAGGCATCCCTGTAGCCAGACAAAAGTGGAATCGGTATCTCCGTAGATCACCTGATCCCCCTGCTGCACAATAACATCGCGTGTTTCCTGCATTATCTGATGACCGCGCAGGGTAATTGAACTGGCCAGACGGGTATCGTGAAAACGGCAACCGGCAGAGCCAAGTACACCATACATGCTGTTCATAATAATTTTAATGGCATGCTGGAAAGGCTGATTATTCTCTTTTTTAGCGAGCTCCCTCGCAGCCGTCAGTTTGTCGAGAATACCCGGTAAATGATGCTTAAGGCGACTAAATTTAGCCCCGCGAAATCCGGAAATTGCCTCACTATCAGGCTCTTTAAGCCCTTCGATCATCCCCATCGGATCAATTTTAAAGGTGCGTATTATAGAAGGATATAACGATTTGAAATCGAGCACCAATACCCAATCGTAAAGACCGGGTGTTGAATCCATTACAAATCCGCCAGGCGAATGTTGCGCTTTTATATCGCCAATATTAGGGGCGATATAACCACTGCGATGCAATAACGGCAGGTACAGATTGGTAAAAGCCGCAACCGATGCGCCTCGCCGCTCCAACGCCAAACCGGTTAATCGGGCACGTTGAATCGCATATTCGGTTAATTTTGCTTTGCCGAAGATACGCTCAACCAACAGACAATCCTGAAGATTATAACGCGCCAAGTCTAGCGGTTGCTGTTCAAATAGTCGCTTTATCTCCAGCCCTTTATCAAACTCATTACTAATCAACTTCCCCTGCGAAAACATCGCCTGGCTGACAAATTCTAAACTGAAACTTTCAAACTGCCAGCCTGCATTTTTGAGTTGATCAATACCGTCCAATATCACCCGGCCATTTAATATCACCGAGCCTTGATCCTGCTCATTACTGTGCGCTAACCAACGTAATGGCGAACCATCTCGTCCTATTTTCAGCTGCATATTGTGCACTTCCGCCCGTTTGGCGAGCAAGCGCATATCAAAGTTAGCAACAGCCCAGCCAATAACAGCATCGGGATCGTGCAGATTGAACCATTCCTGCAATGCAAGCAGCAGCGCAGTCTCATCATGAAGCCAGTGAATATTAATATCTTCTGCGGGTTGTGGATCTCCTATCATCAGCACCATTGCACATTGCTCAGGAGAATCGCCGCCACAGTCGTGATCCTTAATATTATCAGCGCCAGCATTACCATAACTCAAGCCAACCGAATAAAGCTCGCCCAAAGGACTGCACTCTATATCCAGTGAAACTTGTTTAAGTGGCGGTAAAATATCTGACGGGGAAAGCTTAGCAGCCTCACATTGCCAATAACGTCCCTGCCAGGTGATCTCTCCCTGCACAGATACGCTACCATAAATAAAACGTTCCATCAGATAACGATCACTGATCTTGATATCTGCTTCAAAGAAGGGAATATCGGCGCTGCTTAAAATATCCTGTAGCTGTCGTGATATTTTATTGTGCAGGTTATAGACAGCAGCAACGGGCAATAATTTAAAAGAGCTTAAAGGAAGCGGACGGATCTCATGGGGGATTAATTGTTTTGCCGACCACAATGCTTGCGCCCGATCCAGGTCCTGCTGGTGAATTAGAAACACATAACGCTGGGCAGGTGTTACCACGCGACAGGGGCCTGAACTTGTCGCGATCCAAAACACTAATTCAACACCTTGTTGTGTTTCGAGTTGCTGGCGCGACAGGATCAGCCCTGCTATTTTATTAAGCTTCTCCCCTGTCTTAGTCATAAATTACCCAAAAAGAAAATATATCCAACAAAAAAAATGGCGTACCCTTTACCTGCACGCCATTTATTACTGAGTCTAAAAATTTTACAAGCGCTTAATGCCCGCAACCGCCTTTACCATGTACATGGCCATGGCTTAATTCCTGCTCGGTTGCTTCGCGTACTGAAACAACTTCAATCGCGAAGGTTAAGGTTTTACCCGCAAGTGGATGATTCAGATCACAATCGGCATTAAAACGTCCGACTTTCAGAACGGTCACTTGCTGGCGTCCCTGATTTGACTCCACCACTGCAGACATGCCTGGCTTCCATGTTTTTGCGCCCTGCAGATGTTTAATTGGAATTCGCTGTAAAGCGCCCTCTCTGCGTTCGCCATAACTTTGCTCAGGCGTTAACGTCACCTCTAATTTATCACCCACGGTTTTACCGACAAGGGCATTTTCCAGCGTCTCAAACAAGCCGTTAAAACCATGCAGATATATTAAAGGCTCTGCTGAGAAGCTGTTTTCAAGCTCTTTTTCTGAATCACTTAACGTATAGTGGAATTCAACCACTGAGTTTTTATTAATTAACATAGCGTATCTCGTGTATAAAAATAATAATGATGATGACGGTAATATAGCCCTAACTGAATTGGGTTTATTAATGGTCGTGTTGATGATCGTGATCATCATCTAATGATAATTGTGAAAACGCAGACAAAATTTCACCGCTAGGGCTGTAATCATCATCTTGGCCGCCAATATAAAGTAGATGCTCATAGGTGAGCATAAACGCAAAATACAAACGTAATTTTCTTGTCTGCTTGATATGTTTACTGGTAAAAAGCTGACTGCCCTTATAACCCTGCAGCGTTTCAATAATATTGATAAATCTGAGCCAGTGTTGACTACTCTGTGAAGCCGATTTAGCGTCGACTGCATCTTCAATAAGGTTATTAAATGCTAATAAAGCATTCCAGAATTTATAATCTGTCTCTTTATTTTTAAGCTGTTTTGCTGACAAAATTAAAGAGCGTAATGAGTATTTATGCTGCCCCTCAATGCGCAGATAAGATTCTAATACCTGCTCCAGAAAAGCCGCACTTTTTACGAAAAAAACCGGTTCATTTAAATTCACATTTGCACTGCAAAGCTCTTTTACAAAACCATCAAATGCCTGGTTCATTTTATTTTCCTTTTTTATAATTTATATAGCCCAAGCTCTATTTGCCGGGCAAGCATATGCTCTTGTTTTAAAGTTTTACGTTTACTTAGCATAAGATCAAAAGCACTTTGGCACTTAGCGGGTAGCGTATTATAGTGTTTTAGATAGTTTATCGCACTACTCTGTTTATCCCACTCCCTCTCCGCATCCATCGCTTGTTTAAAATCGATCACCGCACTGTCTTTTGCAGTTAACCAATATTCAGCATTGCAGGTCAGCGCAATTTGTATACCGGCCGGATCTAAATCACTGAAGCAGATTAACTGCTGATCAGCAAAACGTTTAAAAAATTCATAAGCCGTACCAGTTTGTTGTTTTGCCTGAATATCACCGCGATAAAGCCATAATGGGTTATCAAGTTGCTCAGGTAGAATTAACGCCGGTAAATTTGCCATGATTTCTAAATTTTCAACGAACACAATCTGCTTATGCTGTATTGATTCTATCTCCTGGGCTTTGACATACAACCCCAAGGAGGTAATGGATGTTGTTGGAATTACCTGCCCGTTCAGCTGCAAATTTCCCAGGCTGTTAATAAGCACAAAATCACGACTGACGGCATAGCTGTTGTTTTTTTCATTACGATTATGTTTCGCATTATCCTGTCTGGATTGCGTTGCATATTCCTGCGTCAGTAGATCACGTTTCAGAATAAGCTGAACATCCCGGATCAGCCCCATTCGCTGGTCATCATTAAAATGAAGATAACCATCACGCAGAGTGCCAAAGCCATGCTCACTATGCAGCTTGGATAAAGACGCGTTCAATTTAACCACCCCGCCCTGACGGTATTTCAGAACAAGGCGTTTACTATAGTCGAAAAGCTGTTTATTCATGCGACCCTGGAGGCGAAAATAGACTCAGATCCTGCCGTCTGGCAGGAACAAAAAATTAAACGGTCCAATCTAATATGACTTTACCGGATTTTCCCGACAACATCATAGCAAAACCTTCCTGAAATTTATCTATCGGAAAAGTGTGGGTAATGATCGGCTTCAGATCTAAACCTGACTGTATTAAACTGGCCATTTTATACCAGGTTTCAAACATTTCCCGGCCATAAATACCTTTAATAACCAGGCCTTTGAAAATAACCATATTCCAGTCGATATTCATATGAGAAGGCGGGATCCCGAGCAGCGCAATCTTGCCGCCGTGGGTCAGATTTTTAAGCATGCTGTTAAAAGCCACCGGGGCACCGGACATCTCTAACCCAACGTCAAACCCTTCCGTCATCCCTAATTGCGACATAACATCTTCAAGCTTTTGCTCGGCAACGTTCACCGCGCGCGTTACGCCCATTTTTCGGGCAAGATCCAAGCGGTATTCATTCACATCGGTTATAACCACATAACGCGCTCCCGCGTGTTTCGCCACTGCAGCGGCCATAATACCAATCGGACCCGCACCGGTGATCAACACATCTTCAGCGACCATATCAAAAGATAAAGCGGTATGCACTGCATTACCAAAGGGATCAAAGATCGATGCCAAATCGTCACTAATACCTGCCGGTATTTTAAAAGCATTGAAAGCGGGGATCACCAGATATTCAGCAAATGCTCCCGTGCGGTTAACCCCTACCCCGACTGTATTTCGGCAAAGATGAGTACGTCCGGCGCGACAGTTACGGCAATGTCCACAGGTAATATGACCTTCACCGGAAACACGATCCCCAATTTTAAAACCACGCACTTCCTGACCCATGCCAACAACTTCACCGACATATTCATGGCCAATAACCATCGGTACGGGAATGGTTTTTTGTGACCACTCATCCCAATTGTAAATATGGATATCTGTGCCGCAAATGGCTGTTTTGCGAATTTTAATAAGCAGATCATTATGCCCGGGCTCAGGTTTTTCCACCTCGGTCATCCAGATCCCAACTTCGGGTTTTAATTTTGCTAACGCTTTCATCATTATAATACTCATCGATTAAATTAGGCCCATCTCCTGGCCCACTGCAATAAAAGCATCAATCGCATAATCAAGCTGCTCTGTGGTATGCGCCGCAGACATTTGTGTGCGAATACGCGCCTGATTTTTAGGCACAACCGGAAAGGAAAAGGCAACAACATAAACACCTTTTTGTAAGGCGCGTTCGGCAAATTCTGCGGCAACTTTCGCATCCCCTAACATGATAGGAATAATCGCATGATCACTGCCGCCCATGGTAAAACCTGCGGCCGTCATACGACCTCGAAAATGTGCGGAGTTGTGCCACAATTTTTCACGCAGAGCATCACTTTCTGCCAGTAGATCCAGAACATGAATGGAAGCCGAAACAATCGCCGGTGCTAATGAATTTGAAAACAGATAAGGACGTGAACGTTGACGCAACCATTCGATCACCGGTTTTTTACCTGCAGTATAACCACCTGAAGCACCGCCCATCGCTTTACCCAGAGTGCCGGTAATGATATCGATACGATCCATAACATGATGATATTCATGGGTACCACGACCGTGTGCGCCCATAAAACCAACCGCGTGAGAATCATCAACCATTACCAGTGCATCATACTTATCTGCCAAATCACAAATGGCCGGTAAATTGGCCACCACACCATCCATGGAAAAAACGCCATCGGTAACAATCAATTTATGGCGTGCACCGGCCTGATCTGCGGCAATCAACTGCTGCTCTAATTCAGCCATATTATTGTTTGCATAACGGAAACGTTTTGCTTTGCATAAACGTACACCGTCGATGATAGAGGCATGATTTAACGCATCGGAAATGATGGCATCTTCAGCATCGAGAATCGTTTCAAATAATCCGGTATTAGCATCAAAACAGGAGGTGTAAAGAATCGTATCTTCCATACCTAAAAAGGTCGACAGTTTCGCTTCCAACTCTTTATGTTTGTCCTGTGTACCACAAATAAAACGTACCGAAGCCATGCCGAAACCCTGTTCATCCAGGCCTTTTTTAGCAGCTTCAATAAGCTCGGGATGATTGGCCAGGCCGAGATAGTTGTTAGCACAAAAATTCAGCACCTTTTCGCCACTGGCGATAGAAACTTCGGCACTTTGCGGCGAGGTGATAATACGCTCAAATTTGTACAGACCATCATTTTTGACTTGTTCTATTTGTTGATTGATTTGTTCGTAGAATTTATTAGACATCACACACCAGCAGATTGATTTGTAAGAGATTTGACTGAGTATAGTATAGTGAACTGAAAATTTTGCAGAAAAAATGTTTTAAAAAGCCATTGTAGTGAATTTATTAAATTTTTTGCAGAGATTAGCAATGCGACCTAGTTTAGCAAAGCACAGCGTTTTGCTAAACCAATGCAGCATCCATTCCGGCGGAGCACCAGATGTTACTTATTCTCCGCTTCAAATTCTATGGTGAAAATGCCATCACGAATATGCTCGTCGGCAACAGTAAACAGACGCGAAGATAAAAGCTTATCAGATCCTGAATGCAGTTTCTTTGTCGCAGTAAATTCAGCTATTTTGCGCAGCATCCAATATCTGCTATGCATGCCCTGCCCGGTTACCGACAAGTAGCCTTTATGCGTTTTTTCATTAAAATAGAAAGACTCATTGGCAGGTGTGTAACTTAATAAAAGTTGTTCAGAACTTTTTGTCGCTTCAAATTGTGCAATAATGCTTTCTAATAAATCAATTCTGGCAGCAAAATCTTTCGGAAACCGGGCCAATTCATTCAGACCGAGGTATAGATCCTGAATTGTCCATGACCCATCGCCATTACTCACCGCTAAATATCGATAACCATAGATTTTTGAATAAGTAAGATAAGATTCAACCTGACGGACCTCAACGCTGTCAAACATATTAGATTTTTCAATAGCCGATTTGACGGCGGCAAAATCCTGTTTATATAAGGTTAAAAAATAGTGTTGTAATTCAGGATCCAGGTTACCTGATACAAAGGGTGGTTGCAGTAAATCCCTGTCAGAGGGCACGACAACTAACATAGAACCACCAAAATGCCGACTTGCATCGACCCTATCTACCTCTTCCTGGTACATCTGTTTTTGGTATGTTAACGCACCGTCCATGCTGGAAAATATTTCCCCCCCAAGATTGTAACTTGTACAGCCACAAAGCAGTGAAGTTGATAAAAAACCTGCCAGCAAAAATTTCATGTGCAAAATACCTCTATGCATTTTCTTTCCGACCAGCGCTTTTTATATTACACGCCAGTCGGATAGATCTTAATTATTGTTATGGTTTTATCTCAATCGGCGTCCCGTCTTTTACCAGAACCCAAAATTCGGCTATCTCTTGATTGCTCATGGCAATACAACCATCAGTCCAGTCACGTCCCTTAAATTCATTGGGATTATAGGATCGACTGTTTGGTATTCCATGGATAAAAATCTGTCCGCCAGGATTAACACCATTATTGGCCGCGGATTGCCGGTCCGTATGACTTGGGTAATTGATATGCAACGACAAGTGAAAATTACTTTCCGGATTCCTGTAATCAATAATATATCGGCCTTCGGGGGTCTTTTTGTCTCCCTCGGCTCCCTTATGACCAATCGGTCGCTCTCCTAAAGAGATACGATACTCCTGAAAGATCTGCCCCTGCTTGAGTAAATACATCTTGCGTGTAGATTTCACCACCACAACCTCATCCGCAGTCGTTAACGGTGGTTTCGGTGGAGCAACCTCCTTAATTTTTATGACTCGTGGCGAACTACGTTTCACGGTTTCCACTGGTTTCTTAACTCCCGAACAGCCACTTAACATAATAAAAACAGAAATAGAAAAGACTAAAAATACTTTTTTCATACGCATCATTCCGTAACACAACTGAAAATTTTATAAAAGAAACAACTTCTTTACACTATTAAATTTAGATTAACGCAGGCAAATTTCCAGATCGCTGTAGGTATAATTATGTGTTGTACCCTGATCTAGAGATTCTTTCATTTTGATATCCAGAGCATCCTGCTGCTCATTGGTTAGTTTGCAATAATAGCTGAACACTAATTCAATCCAGGTTAGCGGATTAATTTGCTGATCAGCTTCTCGCCATTTTTGCTGTGCCTGCTGCCAAAACATAATGGCTGAAACAGGCTCCTCACTCCTTATCACTTGTTCAAATAATAACTCTGTCTGTTCTTCAAAAAAATCACTTTCATAAACCAGTTTTTCAATACTGCTGATGGTCACTTCAGCACTTTCACGCGGCTTTATTTCCGGTGGATTATTTTGTTTTCGTAATGATTGTACCAGTGCGATTAACGGCGTTTCTATCGCGGTATTTCGCGTATCAACATAACTGCACAGTTGCATAACCGGGGCGATTTTTAAACATTCAGGCAGCGTCGGCTCTTCAAAAAGATTGTCGCTCAGTTCAAATTCCGGGTGCTGACGTAAAAAACGCGCCATATTGCGTAACTGGCTCGCCTGTTTTTCATCGCGGCGCAGGCGAAACAGACTCAAGCGCATGTTATCGATGATAAACCGTAACCTTGGCAGGGTCTGGTTAAACCAATAAATAAAGCCGGTTATTTTGCGTGCAAAATCATTAGGACAGGCCCAATTTATCCACTCGTAACAAGACTCCGGATCGATCTGCTGCAGCTCGGTGATTAAATTTTGTGCATGGTTTAAATAACGCTCGTTTTGCCTGATTTTATTCGCCAGGGTACTGACAAAACCAAACTGACTGACAATCGCATAATGCATATTGTCCAGGTTGGTATTTAAACCGTCCTTGGTCTCATAAAGCAGATCATCTAACTGATCCAGATAAAATTCTGCGTCATCACCTTGTTTTGCCTGTATCGCCTGCTGGTAGTCATAGACCGTTTCTTCCAGCGCTTCAATAACCTTGCCCATATCGGTTAATTGCCGATAGCTGCTTTGTTTGCGCATTAAACGATTGAGCATCCGTTTGAAATCAGTGGTGATGCGAAATTCACCGGGCTCATCATCAGGCCTTAATAAACCGGCTTTATGTAACAGACTGATGGTACGCTGTTCAGGCTCATCCGCAGCGACCGAGCCATACACATAAGCATTGGCCAACAACTCATCGTGCGCACCAATTTTACGCAATAATTCTGCTACCTGCCCTGCATCATAACCCGCCATTAAAAGAGTAACTCCTCTTGCTGGGTTTGTGCTTCTTCGGGCAGTTCAACTTTTTCAGCATCATTTAAAAATTCAATTAAAAGATAAATCAGATCAAATCTGGCTGTCGCATAATAACGACTGCTGCCACTGTTTTTGCGCACCAGATAATGCATCTCTTCAAGTTTCTGAAAAACCGTCACTAACTGCTCACGAGTTTCCACTTTGTTGGTTTTAAATGGCTTGATTGAAGTTAAACGACGTAACTGATCACGCAATGTCTGATCCTGTTCAAAGGGATCAAACAGTGTATTAATATTAACCATTGATTTCGCGCGCAGCGGTAAATCCGCGTGAGAAGCGGTTAATAACAGATCTAAAAATTCCACTAACGGTCTGAATACAGCGCGCATTTCGCTGAATAAAACGGTTAATTCGGCATTGTTGGACTCGTCAACCTGCTGAAAGGTGCAATAATAAGCATCCGCACTTTCTAAATAGGTCAGGTTACGATCCAGGTTTTCCAGAAAATCATCAACACGCTGACCATTACTAACCGCTTTAAGATATTCAAACTCTTCAGGGTAAGCTGTTTCACAAATAACGGCGCCAGTTAATAACTGCTGTACTGTTTTTTTAAACATCAGCTTAGCTCTCCTGCAGTTTGCGCTAAGTGTTCAGAAACATCGCCATTTTCTGTTTTATCGCGGTCCATTGTTTCACTGGGCGGTGTTTCAGTGGGCTTAGTTGATTTTTGTTGTGCGCCAGCACGTAACGCTAACAGTTCATCCAGACGTGATACTGGAATATCTGCATGGTAAATTTTATTATCTTTTAATTTATAATGGCGTTGATAAAGCGCAAGAATATGTCTATCTGTCGAAGGAGATGCGGATAATATACTGATATTATTATCATTAAACATCTTCAATAAAAGATCGATATTTTCTGCGGCTAACTCTCCGAGCTCATCAACAGGCAATATAATTTGTGTACTGGATCCACCTGCACCACGTAACATACCTAAAATTCCGGCAAACAACGACAGCATAGCCAGATAGGAAAGGCCGGTGGAGCTGACTTTTTTAAGTTGTTTGGCATTTCGGGCATGTTTTACCTGCCCTTTCTCGGTGATAGTAAATTCAATATCAAAAAGATTATTATGCGCTAAGGCAAAGCCTTCACTGGGCAGATAAGCCGCTAATGTCTGCATCGACTGCACAAGCTCATCGGGTATCTCACCACTGCCTTCTCGTAATTGATCACGGTATAAATCAAAGGCTTTTGCAAAAGACTGTAACGGCCCCCAATATTCTAACTCTTCCTGTTTCATCACAGTGGTAACATTGATATCGGCAAGCGCTTCAAAATGCGCCAGCGCAGTAACATTATTGGATAATTTTTTACCTATCTGCTTGATACGCAAACCAAAATTTTCAATATGCTGATAAAACTCATTGATCATATTGGCATTGACCGTCACCAACTGGTAGGTACTTTTTTGCTTCTGCTCGGCACTGCTCAACAGGTCTGCGATAGGACTGCGGTATTTAAACAACAGTTGCGCGCCCTGATAGTTATCATTATCGGCCACCAGCTTTT
>JBATHQ010000101.1:0-7104 GCA_049667005.1 Psychromonas sp. | reverse complement strand
CGGCAGCAGAGATTGCATCGGATTATGAAAAAAATACTGGTTTAGTGATTATTGAAGAGTTTGCTAAGCGGGGCATTGATGCCAATGCGGTACCGAGTGCAATTATTACCGGGCATGCGCCATTTTCTTGGGGAAAAGACAGTGTTGATGCCGTGCATAACGCGGTCGTGCTGGAAGAGGTTGCCGCGATGGCAATTGCAACTCGCAGCTTAAACGCGGATATAAAACTGCAGAGCGAATTATCAGATAAACACTATAACCGTAAACATGGCACAAATGCCTACTACGGCCAACGTTAGGAGAGACACATGTATAAGGTTCTGGCTCTGGACTTAGATGGAACGGTATTAAATAGTGAACATGGCATTCATCCGGAAGTAAAAGCCGCGATCCGTGAAGCGACTGAAGTTTGTCATGTGGTGTTGGTAACAGGTCGGCATCACACTGCAGCCAAACCCTATCATGAAGAGCTCGGGCTGGATTCTCCTATTATTTGCTGCAACGGAACTTATGTTTTTGATTTTCATGAAAATAAGGTACTTACTGAAAACTCTATCGCAAAGGAAAATGCGAAGAAGTTCCTTGAGCTAGCAAATGAACACAAGATGAAAGTGGTGCTCTACGTTACCCACAGCATGACCTATTCGCGCAGTCAGCCTATTGATTATATGACCGCGATGGAGCAGTGGGCTGAAGGTTTTAGTGCTGAGCAGAGACCGGATATCCGTCGAATCGATTCTTTTGAACAGGAGATCGATAACGCCGAGCATATCTGGAAATTTGTTATTGAAGGTGAGCCGGAAAGTATCGCCAAGATTGAACAGATCGATTTTGTAAAACAAAACTTCTCCGGTGAACGCTCCTGGTCTAATCGGGTTGATTTTGCCAACCGGGGAAACAGCAAGGGAGGCCGGCTTGCAGAGTACTTGCAGCAGAACGGTTATCTCCCTGAAGAGATGATGGCGGTAGGAGATAATCATAACGATATATCCATGCTGCAACTGGCCGGACTTAGTGTCGCAATGAAAAACGCTGATGAAAAGGTAAAAACTGCGGCAGATATAGTCTGTTCCAGTGACAATAATCAAGGTGATCTTGCCAACCTTATCCGCGAAAAAATTAAAGGATAAAATAGCTATGTCAAATCAAAATTCAACAACCATTTCAGGTAAACAGGGGAGCTTATGTTTAAGAATCTACAACGTCATCGTATAGGACTTTATGAAAAAGCCTTGCCTAATGAGCTTTCCTGGGAAGAGAAAATTCTCAAAGTGAAACAGCTGGGGTTTGATTTTCTGGAAATTTCGGTAGATGAATCCGATCAGCGTCGTGCACGTCTGGATTGGAGTGATGAAGAGATTTATGCACTTCGTCATCTGTGTGAAAAACATGCTCTGCCATTGCAGTCCATGTGTCTGAGTGCGCATCGTAAATTCCCCTTTGGATCAGCAGATCCGGCGATTCGTGAACAGGCAGTTATCCATATGGAAAAGGCCATTACGCTGGCTTATAAACTGGGGATCCGCAATATCCAGCTGGCCGGTTACGATGTTTATTATGAGCCTGCCAATGAAGAGACACACCAGCGTTTTATTGAAGGTATGCGCTTCTGTGCCAAATTGGCTGAACGTGCCGGAATGATGCTTTCGGTTGAGATCATGGATACCGATTACCTCAATTCGTTAAGTAAGTTTGAAGTGCTTAACCGAGCCGTGAATTCACCGTTTTTCACGGCTTATCCGGATGTGGGTAATATCAACGGCTGGAATTATGATACCTGTACCGAGCTTGCTCTGAGTGCGCCGCATATTACGCAGATTCATCTGAAAGATACCTATAAAGTGAAAGAGGGTTATGCCGGGCAGTTTCGTGATCTGGTGATTGGTGAAGGTGAAGTCGACTTTGATGCGATTTTTAAAACCATTAAGAAGAGCAATATTGTCGTGCCTATGGTGATCGAGATGTGGGCTCAGGACGACAACTGGGAAGAGAACATCAAAACAGCGCAGGTGCGTCTGAATCAGGCTTGCACAGCAGCAGAATTGCCTAAATTGTTTGAGTAACATGAACTACTGAACCCAACACATTGCACCTTGTATTAGATAATTAAAAGAGAAGTAATATTATGAATTTTGAAAAACTACATTTAGATGACATGGTTAGATGCTATTGCGCAAGTTCTATCGAAGTAGACGGAGAGTTAAACGTTTTATTAGCATCAGAGGATCCAAAAAGCCCATGTATTGCATATTCGGGTGAAAATTTTGAGGTTAAAGAAAAAATTTGGGATGATCGCGGAGGATGCATGAGCATTATTCCAATTCCAAATAAGAAAAATGAATTCCTCGCCGTCAATGAATTCTACTTAAAAGCAACCCCGTCATTAGCAAAATTTGTATGGGGAAAACATACTGAAAATGGATGGGAAATAAAAGAGGTTCAAAGTTTGCCATATTTACATCGTTTTGATATTTATGATGTAAATGGTGAGAATTACGTTATTGCAGCCACCATCGCGAGATCCAAAGAGCATAAAGAAGACTGGTCAAAACCAGGTCAAGTGTACGTCGCTAAATTACCTGACAATCCTGAACAGGGATTGGAGTTCAAAGAGATATTAGATGGTTGTTTCAGAAACCACGGTTATTCAAAAGGGGCTGACAAAGAGGGGAGAGCAATCGGTTACTTCGGTTCAGATTCAGGCGTTATCAAAATAACGCCTCCACACACAGGTGGTGAATGGCAGTGTGAAACCATAATGGAAGGTAATATCAGTGAAATCGCGTTGGCTGACCTTGATAATGACGGTGTAGAAGAGATTATAACCATTGAAGAGTTCCATGGAAATCGTGTGCAAATCTATAAATTAATTGATGGTCAGTACACTAAAGTTTGGACGTATGAGCCAGAAATAGACTTTGCTCACTCATTAGTGGGATGTAAGTTAGCCGGGAAAAATAGTTTTGTAGTCGCTATCAGACGTGTTAACGCTGAATTATTTGTTGTTCAATACAATGACGGTAAATATGAAGTAACCGTTGTAGAACAAGGTGTGGGTCCTGCAAACTTGGAAGTAGTAAATCGTGAAAATGACGACTTAATTATCGCTGCAAATCATACCGCTTCTGAAGCGGCAGTCTACAGGGTTACTCAATAGAGGCCGGAATAGCACTGTATATATTAAAAGCGGAGTATATTAACTCCGCTTTTTTATATCCGTTTTTTATTGTTCGCGATGTAATACCAATCCGCATAACTACTCGTATAAGTACCCGCATAACACCTGCCTGAACAATCTTGCCAACTAAAAGCAACGATAACTGCAGCGTTATTTTCAATCCCAATAGACTGCTGTTGCTTAATCAAACGTCTCGTTTTCATTCATCTTTCAGATGCTGTCATGGATGTTTTTTTAAAGCCGCTGGCTATCTAAATTGTTATAAAGTATATTTTCAAAGGGACGTTAATCGTGTTTATCAAACAAAAAAAGATGCAAAAAAACGGCCTTTAACTTCCATTAAAATGTAGTTAAAGACCGTAAAAATATTATATTAATTGCCTTTGTTTAAGGCGTTATTGGCAGCTCAGCTTTAGCCTTGCAGTAATTCCTGTGCATTTTGCACAATATTTTTCACCGTAAACCCAAACAGTTCAAAGAGTTGATCCGCAGGTGCGGATTCACCAAAACTGGTCATTCCAATGACTTTGCCGTTTAAGCCTACATATTTGTACCAGTAATCAGCGATGCCCGCTTCAATGGCAATACGCGCTGATATAGCTGCAGGAAGCACAGCTTCACGGTATGCTGCATCCTGTTTATCGAATACGTCCGTTGCAGGCATCGAGACTACGCGTACTTGTTTACCTTCGCTTGTGAGCTGTGCAGCTGCTTGGACAGCAAGTTCAACTTCTGAACCAGTCGCAATCAGAATGAGTTCAGGTTTGCCAGCGCAATCTTTAAGGATGTAACCACCTTTAGTAATGTTGGCTAACTGCTCTGCGTCACGCGCTTGTTGAGCGAGGTTTTGACGGGAGAAGATAAGTGCTGTCGGGCCATCTTTACGTTCGATTGCAAATTTCCAGGCTACTGCTGATTCAACCTGATCACATGGACGCCATGTGCTCATGTTAGGTGTTAGGCGCAAAGAGGCGACTTGCTCAACTGGCTGATGGGTCGGACCATCTTCGCCCAGACCGATTGAATCGTGCGTATAAACCTGAATATTTTGAATTTTCATCAAGGCAGCCATACGCATTGCGTTACGCGCATATTCCATAAACATCAGAAAGGTCGCACCGTAAGGAACAAAACCGCCGTGCAGTGCAAGGCCGTTCATAATTGCTGTCATACCAAATTCACGCACACCGTAATGAATATAGTTGCCGGAGAAATCGTCACGGGTAATCGATTTAGAGCCTGACCAGATAGTCAGGTTTGAAGGCGCAAGATCCGCTGAACCGCCCATAAATTCAGGCAGCATAGTACCAAAGGCTTCCAGTGCATTTTGTGACGCTTTACGTGATGCGATATTAGCCGGGTTTGCTTGAAGATCGGCAATAATTGCGCTGGTCTTCTCTTCCCACTGCGCCGGTAGTTCTCCATTGACACGGCGTTTAAATTCAGCAGCAAGCTCAGGGTAAGCTGCGGCATAGGCTGCAAATTTTTCATCCCAAGCGGTTTCTTTTGCAACACCGGCTTGTTTTGCGTCCCACTCTGCGTAAATATCTGCAGGGATTTCAAAAGGCGCGTATTCCCAGCCAAGGAATTCACGTGCGGCTTTAACTTCTTCAGCCCCTAATGGCGCACCATGGCAGTCATGAGATCCGGATTTGTTTGGTGAACCAAAACCGATAACCGTTTTCGTGCAGATAAGCGTTGGTTTACCTGTTTCAGCCTTTGCGGCTTCGATAGCTGCATTAATGGCTTGTGGATCATGACCATCAACAGCAGGAATAACATGCCAGCCGTAAGCTTCAAAACGCTTAGGCGTATCATCGGTGAACCAGCCTTCAACTTCGCCATCGATAGAGATGCCGTTATCATCCCAAAATGCAATCAGTTTACCCAGGCCTAGCGTACCAGCCAGTGAGCATACTTCGTGGGAGATACCTTCCATCAGGCAGCCATCGCCCATAAATGCGTAGGTGTTGTGGTCAACGATTTGATGACCTTGTTTATTGAATTGCTCAGCAAGCGTACGTTCAGCCATCGCCATACCCACTGCATTAGCAATACCCTGACCCAGTGGTCCGGTCGTGGTTTCGATACCGGGTGCATAACCATATTCCGGATGACCCGGGGTTTTTGAGTGCAATTGACGGAAGTTTTTCAGCTCTTCAATAGCAAGATCATAACCACTTAAGTGTAATAGTGAATACAGCAGCATAGAGCCGTGGCCGTTAGACAGAACAAACCGATCACGGTCTGCCCATTTCGGGTTTTGCGGGTTGTGGTTTAAGTGACTGCGCCAAAGTACTTCGGCAATATCAGCCATACCCATAGGTGCGCCCGGGTGACCGGAATTGGCTTGTTGAACACCGTCCATACTCAGTGCGCGGATTGCATTTGCTAATTGTTTACGTTCCATTTTTATTTCCAAAATTGATAATAGATTGGTTTAAATTGTGAAAATAACCCATTCTATTTTCACAATATTGAAGATAGGTGCTATCTGGTATTAAAGCTTCGCTACCAGCATCTCTTCAAGTATGCCTTGGTCGACTGCAAAGTTACGGATCCCTTCGGCAAGTTTTTCAACTGCCATTGGGTCTTGATTGTGCTGCCATAGGAATTGCGCATGAGTCATTGGCGTCGGGCGCTGTTTAAGGGTTGTAGCAGGAGTAAGTTTTCGAACCACTTCAGCGCTGGCTTCTTCTAACTCTTGTAGAAGTTGCGGTGCGATAGTCAGACGATCACAACCGGCAATTTCCAGGATCTCACCAATATTCCGGAAGCTCGCACCCATCACAACAGTGTCATAGCCATGTTCTTTGTAGTAGTTATAGATATCGGTTACAGATAACACGCCAGGATCTTCTGCAGCTGCAAAATCACGACCTTGTTTCGCTTTGTACCAGTCCATGATGCGACCGACGAATGGTGAAATAAGGAAAGCGCCCGCTTCAGCACAAGCACGCGCTTGAGCAAATGAGAATAACAGCGTCAGGTTACAGTTGATGCCCTCTTTTTCCAGAATTTCAGCAGCGCGGATACCTTCCCAGGTAGAAGCCAGTTTGATCAGGATGCGATCATTTTTTATACCGGCGTCGTTATACAATTTAATCAGCTTACGTGCTTTGCTTATACTGGCTTGCGTATCAAAGGATAAACGCGCATCCACTTCAGTAGAGATGCGCCCTGGTACGACTTTTAAAATTTCAAGTCCAATGGTGACCGCTAACATGTCTCCGGCATCAGTAAGTTGCTGCTCTTTGTTATCACTTTGTTTTTTGCCGTAAGCGATAGCCTGATCAATATATTTTTGATATTCAGGAATTTGAGCCGCTTTTAAAATAAGGGAAGGGTTAGTGGTGGCGTCTTCAGGTGTGTATTTGCTGATGGCATCAATGTCACCGGTATCGGCAACGACGGTCGTCATTTCGCTTAGCTGTGCTAATTGTGATTTCATTTTTATCCTCTACTTTAATGAAGAGCTAAAATAAAATAAGCGGAAAGGATCCGCTTATTATTAAAGGTTATATAGTCGTGAATTAATTCTCTTTATAAGAAAGCGCGGTAAGGCAATTCGGGCTCATCTGTGTAGATATCTGCAAAGCCTCGGAAGTGCTGATAATGCATTCTGCCTTTATCCGTTGGGTAAGTATATTTACCGCCTACCTGCCAGAAGAAAGGAGCAAATTTATATTGCAGACGCTCTTTTTTCATATTCCATAACACTTCTATTTCGCGCGGATCATTCTGGAAATTAGACCAGATATCATGGTGAAAAGGCACCACTACATCGGTATCTAAAGATTCAGCAGCGCGCAGAATATCAGAAGAGGTCATTTTATCGGTAACACCACGCGGGTTTTCACCGTAAGAGAGTAAGGCCACATCAATTTTATAATCATTACCATGTTTAGCGTAATAGTTAGAGTAAT
>JBATHQ010000100.1:0-2801 GCA_049667005.1 Psychromonas sp. | reverse complement strand
CGGATGAAGACGTTGATACCGGTGAACTGCAGACGCAAAGCTAGCTTTTAGAAAATAAAATCAGAAAGACATTCAACTTTTTTTCCCAAAAACAAGCTCGGAATCCCATCAAAAAGGGTCGGGTGACCGATTCTTTCCCGATCGAAGAGCAAGGGTATTTCATTGTGTGCAAAATGAAAGACTTGATCCCAGATTTCTGTTACTAGATTTCTGCTGCGGTCTGTTAAATGTGTTACGATTATCGAAATCTTAATTAACTATTTACAATATAATGAAAACGACTGAATTATTAAAACTCTCTGATGCAGATATGGCATCATCAATAATGAAAATGAAGCTTAAAGAGTGCGATAAACATACTAAAAACTATGCAAAGCGGCTTAACTTGGATTTTGACAAACTTATTATTATTGGAACAAATGCAGTTTTCTTTAGTTCCGCTCAAGAGCATGTAAGTTTACGAGTCCAGGCTGATATCACTGAATATAGCGAATCCATTGAAGACCACTCAGAAGATCAAATAGGAATAATGTCGGCGTTAATTTTGATGTTGATATACAAGAAAACAAATGGGTTTGATATGGCAGCTACTTTAGCCAATCTATCCAAAGCCTAACTAATAAGGATAAGTCGTGTGAGAAACGCGAACCACGACTTAATTCTATTGTTGGACAAGCCCGAGCGTTTATCGCTGCTATTTATAGGACTCGATACAGTTGGTGCTGTTTTGAGCAAAAACAGCACCAACTTGCTCGCCAATGAGCAAGGTGTTGGTATTATTAATAAATTACACTACTGCAGCTAATTCAATCTGATCCGCTCGAATAAATGCAGGGTGCGTGGCTAATTGCCGGTTATAAGCGGCTATGTTCTTATACTGGTCCAATTCACCATTGTTTTTCACTATTTCCGCAATAAATGACATCATGATATCCGCACCGGTGAGTTGGTCTGCGACTAAATAACGCTTACCTGCTAATGAATCATCAAAGTACTGAATCACTTTTGCGGTTTCGATATCTGCATAATCTGCTAAGAAATTTGTTTCACAGCCGTCTTTTGCGACAAACATTTTTAACAGCAAGGGCAGAATTGCAGAACTTTCAGCAAAGTGTATCCACTGAGAATAGGCTACATACTCTTGGCTTCCGCGCTTTGGCGCTAACTTTCCATCCGCGTATTTATCAATCAGATATTCCGTTATTGCACCCGATTCTGCTACGATTAAACCGTCATCTTCAATGACAGGCGACTTGCCTAACGGGTGAACTGATTTGAGCTCAGGCGGCGCCAGAAATGTCACACTGTCACGTAGATACGGGATCACCTCGTACTTTATATTAAGTTCTTCCAGCAGCCAGATAATACGTTTGGAACGAGATTTATTTAAATGGTGTAATTTAATCATGATATTTCCATTTTTATTGATGGCGAATGCTATTTTATAAAGGCTGATTAACTTTAATAACCAGCTTGCCAAAGTTTTTACCTTCAAGTAGGCCGGTAAAGGCTTCAACGGTATTATCTAAACCTTCTACAACTTGCTCTTTATATTTCACTTTACCTTCTTGCAGCCATGTGATCATATCGGCAGCGAACTCGTTATAACGATGCCCATAATCATCAAAAATAATAAAGCCCTGCATCTTAATACGTTTTACCAAAAGTGTCCCCATCAGCAAAGACAGACGATCTGGACCTTCTGGTAATGACGTCGCATTGTATTGAGAAACTAATCCACAGATAGGTACTCTAGCGCCGGTATTAAGCAGTGGTAGTACCGCGTCAAAGACTTTACCGCCGACATTTTCATAGTAGACATCAATACCTTTATCACAGGCGTTATTTAATTGTTCTACAAAGTCTGGTGCTTTATGGTTAATACATTCATCAAAGCCGAGCTCCTCTTTTGCGTAGCGGCATTTCTCATCGCTGCCTGCAATACCCACAACACGGCAGCCTTTAAGCTTGCCAATCTGGCCAACGGTTGCACCGACTGGCCCCGTTGCAGCAGCAACCACAATAGTGTCTCCTGCTTTAGGTGCGCCAATATCTAACAGCCCCATATACGCGGTGAATCCAGGCATGCCCATAATACCAAGCGCATAAGAGGGTGTAGTCGGCTCTTTTCCGAGTTTAAGCAGCCCTGCGCCATCGGACACGGCGTACTCCTGCCAGCCTGTATAGGCTAATACCCACTCGCCAACTTGGAAGTCATCGTTGTTTGACTGTTCAACTTGACAAACCGTACCGCCAACCATGACGTCACCAATGGCGACGGGATCAGCATAAGATTTCGCATCACTCATTCGTCCCCGCATATAAGGATCCAGAGAAAGATAGATAGTGCGAAGGAGAACTTCACCCTTTGCAGGAACGGGTTTATCTGTATTTTCAAGACGGAAATTACTCTGAGTCGGTGCGCCGACAGGGCGAGAAGCCAATACGATACGTTGATTGTGATGAGATTGAACAGTCATGATTCTTCCTTTTTGAGTCGTTATCATTTTATTAACAGTGACCGTTCTATAATTTAAAATAGACCGGTCGTCTATAGTTTGAGTAATTAAAAACCCGTATAAGAACGGGTTCGAGTTATTTTCTTAAAATTCTAGCTTACCTTGTAAAATCTGTTCTGTTTGCTCGATGGTTTTGTGCAAACCAGAAACATCTTTATTTAACTTATACAAAATGCAGCCACCTAAACAAATTTTATAGATAGTTTCGGCCGTTTCCTTAGCATGATGAACGTTAATTGAGCTGTCATGGATACCGCTCTCAATACATTGAGCAATCGCTAA
>JBATHQ010000099.1:0-1798 GCA_049667005.1 Psychromonas sp. | reverse complement strand
GGCCAGTTTCCCCGGCATGACTTCGCTGCTTAAAGAGGCTTTATTGAGATCTATTTGTTTGACCAGATCCTGCGCGTATTTTTTATCTGTTAAAGCCTCTACTGGCACATCTACAAAATCGCTATCGCCAAGGTATAAGCTGCGATCCGCATAAGCGCGGCGCATTGTTTCGGTCATAATATGAAGGGTTGCCGCGCTGTTGTGTCCCATCATCTCCAGCGGATAAGTCTCGAGCATATTCAACATTTGAACAATATGCACACCGCCTGATGAGGGTGGTGGCATGGAGATAACATCATAACCCCGGTAGGTGCCGATCACGGGTTGACGTTCAATAGCCTGATAATTATTAAGATCTTCTATGCTCATAATACCGCCAGCTTGTGCTACTGCTCCGGCAATCTGCTGCGCTGTATAACCCTGATAAAATCCGGCCGCACCTTGTTCAGCAATACGTTTTAAGCTGTTAGCCAAATCTTTCTGCTGCAGTATTTCACCTGCCTGATAAAAGCCGCCATCCGCTTTATAAAATATTCTTTTTGTACTTTCCCATATAGTGAGGCGTTGATGCAGCGCTTTCAGGGAGTTTGCTAAATCCGCTGTCACTGTAATACCTTCAGCTGCAAGTTTTATTGCCGGAGCCAGTAAAGTCGCACGACTCATGCTGGCGTATTTTTCTCTGGCTAATTCGAGTCCCATGACTGTACCCGGCGTTCCCACCGCAAGCCCGTGAAAACGGGAGAGGTCGTTGATAACATTACCTGTTTTATCTAAATACATATCCGCTGTTGCTTTTGCCGGGGCTTTTTCGCGGTAGTCGAGGGCAATAGTTTGTTTTTTTTCTGCTAAATAAAGCAGCATAAAACCGCCGCCTCCCAGGTTACCTGCACGGGGTAGGGTAACGGCCAGTGCGTAACCAACCGCTATCGCAGCATCAACGGCATTGCCGCCCTGCTTAAGAATATCAACACCAATCTGGGTTGCCAGTGCTTCCTGCGTGGCGACCATGCCATTTTTGGCCCAAACGGGATGATGAATATCCATCTGGCTGTAAATGGCTTGCTGTTCAGGTTTTACAGAGGGCGCAGAATCACTGCCTGCAACGGGAATAAACAGAAACAAGCAGAGTAGGATCATCTGTCTGATAAATAACATAAAGCTCCCTAAAACTGAATTTGAGGGTTACTTAGTTTGGTATAAATTCTGTTCTTGAATATAGCTGATAACGGTTTCCGGGGTTAAAAAGTCAATACTGATATCGTGTTTTAGTAACTCCCTTATTTCGGTTGAGGAGATAGCTAATTGACTGGTGGTCTGAAAGTAAATTTTACCGCATTGCAGGTTATGCAGATCGTGTGGATCATTGGTTTGGTGTTTTTTGACCAGTGTTTCGACCTGTTTATTAAATTTACACTCCCAGCCCGGGCGATGGCTGATCACTAAATGGCAGTAGGAGAGAATATTTTGCCAATCATGCCAGCTATTAAAAGAGGTTAATGAGTCCATTCCCATAATAAAACAGATCGGGGTATCCGGGTATTCCGTTTTTAACTCTTTCAAGGTATCAATGGTATAACTGGGCTGGTGACGCTGTAATTCACGTTTATCAATGGCCATTCTGCTTTGCGAAGCGATTGCTAATTCGACCATTTTACAGCGTTGTTTTGCGTTGCCGTGGCTTTTCGATTTATGCGGAGCGATATGGTTCGGCATAATAAAAAGCTGCTTGAGAGAAAGTGCTTCGGTAATTTCCAGTGCCGGGCGCAAATGACCAAAATGAATGGGATCAAAAGTGCCC
>JBATHQ010000098.1:0-2247 GCA_049667005.1 Psychromonas sp. | reverse complement strand
GAATAATGAATTTTAAATTAGATATTTCACAAGCAGCTCCAACAGAAGGTGTTGCGACACTCACTTTTGATTTTCCGGGTGAAAAAATTAATAAGTTAGATTCAGGCGCGTTAATGGAGCTTAAAGCGCATCTTGAAGCCTTGGCAAAAAATGAAGAGATTAAACTGCTGGTATTTCGCAGTGCTAAAAAAGGTATTTTTATTGCCGGCGCGGATATTAATGAAATTAAAGATCTGCTTGAACAAGAGAAAACCTATCAGACCATCAGATCCGGGCAGTTGATTATCGATGCGATTGCTAACTTACCTTTTCCTACCTTAGCGGTCATTAACGGGGCGTGTTTAGGAGGGGGCTGCGAACTTGCCTTAGCCTGTACTTATCGTATCGCCACTGATGATCCTAAAGCAATGATAGGGTTACCGGAGATCAACTTAGGCATTATTCCCGGCTTTGGAGGCTGCGTACGCTTACCGAAACTGATCGGTTTGCAGGGGGCGCTGCAGCTAATCTTACCCGGGAAGCCGGTTGCGCCTAAAAAAGCGCTGCGTCTTAAATTAGTGGATCATCTCTACAATAATGCGCTCGAAGAAAAGTCAGTGGCCGATTTTATAGAACGTCTGGTTGATGATAAATTTTTTGCCAAACGTATTATCACGCGTCACTCGAATTCAGCGAAGAATGTGACTCAGAAATTGTTAGAAGATAATATTTTAGGGCAAAAACTGATCTTTAAAAAAGCCCAGATGGATCTACTGAAAAAAACCAAAGGTCAATACCCTGCGCCCCTAAAGGCGTTAGAAACGATAGCCAAAACCATTAACTTAAAAACCCAGCAGGCATTAGAAATTGAAGCCAGAGCGGTGTCCGAACTTGCTGTCAGTGAAATCAGCAAAAATCTCATTCAATTGTTTTTTACCTCTGAGGCATTGAAGAAAGAAACGGGTGTTGCCGATACAAGCATTACAGCACTGCCCATTGAGCAGGCCGCTGTGTTAGGCGCCGGTGTGATGGGAGGCGGAATCGCCTGGCTGTTTTCAAAAAATGATATCCCTGTAAGGCTTAAAGATATTCAATGGGATGCGGTCAGCAAAGGCTATCAGACGGCTGCTCTCTATTATCAGCAGATGAAAAAAATCCGTAAAATCAAGGACAATCAGATCCGCGTTAAAATGAATCACCTGGCAGGAACGATCAATTATAACGGTTTTAAACAGATCGACCTGGTTGTTGAAGCGGTGGTTGAGAAAATGGATGTTAAAAAAGCGGTGTTAGCTGAAGCCGAAGCGCATCTCCCTGATCATGCCATATTAGCTTCTAATACCTCCAGTTTATCTATCAGCGAGATGGCAGCGGATTTAAAACGGCCGGAAAATGTTATCGGTATGCACTTTTTTAATCCGGTCAACAGAATGCCGCTTGTGGAAATAATCCCCGGAGAAAAGACCAGTGCGCAAACTATCGCCACACTCGTTCAGTTAGCTAAAAGGTGCGGTAAAACACCGATCGTTGTTGCTAACTGTGCCGGATTTTTAGTCAATAGAATTTTAATTACTTTTTTGAATGAAGCGGCTCTGATTTTGGAAGAGGGCGGTGTCGTGACTGAAATGGATAAGGCGATAGAGGCGTTTGGCTTGCCAATGGGACCTTTTGTTTTAGCGGATGAGGTCGGCATCGATATCGGTTTTCATGTCGCTAAGATATTGGAGCAGGCCTACGGCGAAAGAATGCAGGTTGCCGGGATATTCACGCAGATTTTTCAAGAAGAAAAGTTATTAGGTAAAAAGGCGGGAGTGGGTTTTTACCTGCATAAAGCCAAAAAGAGAGTCTACAATGAAGATCTTGATGAGATTATTGAATCCTATCGTTTTGCCCGTGGGATCGCGGCCAGAACCTTTAACAGCGAAGAGATAGTGGATCGATGCATTCTGATTATGGTCAACGAAGCGGCCAAATGCTTACAGGAAAATGTTGTTAAGAATCCTGCTTATCTGGATATGGCGATGATTATGGGAACCGGATTTCCTGCCTTTCGAGGGGGGCTTTTAAAATATGCCGATAACCGTGGTATCAGCAGCATATGCGACAGGTTAAATGCATTAGCCGGCTTATATGGTGAACGTTTCCGACCTGCGCAATTGCTGGTCGAAAAAGCAGCTAACAAGCAAAAGTTTTATCCTTAACTGAAGATAATCATATAGATTGGACAGATAGAGGGAATTTATCATGCGTAAAGAGAATAAAGCAACG
>JBATHQ010000097.1:0-2309 GCA_049667005.1 Psychromonas sp. | reverse complement strand
GTGACTCTGCAAGTACTTAAAGGCCTCTAAGCCATCATCAAAAGTATTAATTACCTCAATCTTACTGTAGGTGTTGATCAGGTAATTGAGTTCTTCACGCGCCAGGTACTCGTCTTCGACTATGATTCCTTTTAACATGCTTCCTCCTGCGTGTCATTTGCATAAAAAGACACTTCTGTACCGACATCACGGCGTTGAATATCAAGGCCGACGCCATAAAGCAGAGTGATACGTTGGTGAACATTCGCCATCCCTATATGCTTACTACCTAGTGAGCCTTGGTAAATTCGTTCAATGACTTCGGGTTTAATGCCCACCCCCGTATCGGTGATGGTTATTTTCACTTTCGGACCCTGCTGTTTAACGGAAATGGTCACTATTCCCGGCGAGCGTGCCGGAACAATACCATGCTGAATTGCGTTTTCAACTAAAGGCTGAATCAGCAGAGATGGGATCTTGATGTGCACCGGATCGATATCAAATTTTACTTCGAGCTTATCGCCAAAGCGGGCTTGCTCGATAGCCACGTAATCCTGGACTTGATGGATCTCTTCTTGTATATCGATTAACTCATCGCCTTTTTCCAAATTAAATCTTAAGAAGTTTGCCAGATTGGCAATAAGTTGGCGTGCTTGAACCGGTTTAATACGCACCAATGTAGAAATAGCATTCAGTGCATTAAACAAAAAATGCGGATTGATTTTATTTTGTAATGCAGAAAACTCTGCTTTGCTCGCCATGGTTTTAAGCTGCTCCATTTTCGACACCTCCATTTGTGTTGAAATAAGGTGCGATAAACCAATCGCCATCTCCCGCAATGCATGACGAATACGGTGCGGCTGGCAATAGAAAATTTTCAGCGTCCCGGTAACTTGGCCATTCTCCCACAGTGGAATGATTAATAGGGAATGGAAGTGGTGCACATTGAGGTTGTTGCTGATGATCTGTTTACCTAAATTGACCGCCTGCTGAGTCATATAACTGATTTTATGGTGCGCATCGAGAAAGTTTTCCTCACCCATGCCAACATAGGCTTTTACAGCATCAGTATCGGTGATCGCAACTGCATCGGCAGCGGTTTCTTGTCTAATAATGGCGCACACTTTGACCAGTGAATCGCGATCATTTTTGCGAAAATGGGGAAGGGTCATATTGGCAATCTTCAGGGCTTGTTTGGCCTGCAGCGCGGCAATTTTATCTTTTTCATCATCAACATCCTGCACCAGAGTAATGATTAAGCCGATACAGACGGTGCCGGTTATCATCGGCATTGAGATCTGCTCCACAATTGAACGTGCTAATTCTGAGTTTTTGTTGAGCACTAAAATGAGAATCATGGTGATCGCTTCGCAGAACATGCCGGCGGCGATGCCATATTTCGCGTAGTTTTTTTTATCGCAGTGCTGGTGAATCCAAGTCGCGAGCAGGCCGGCTAAAATACTGGTGATAAAACAGGTCAGCGATGTCGGTCCATCGATATCGATCCAGTAGCGATGCATCCCGGAAATGATCCCCGTGGCAATACCAACCCAAGGACCAAATAAAATCCCACCGCAAATAATGGCGATGATGCGCACATTGACGACTGAGCCATAAACGTCGATACCGGTATAAGTGCTGAACACTGCAAAAAAGACAAAGAGCAGTAAAATTAACCCTGTTTCTTTAGGGCTACGTTGATGCTTAATAACGATTTGTTGAAACAGATGTGTTCTGGTGAGGAGAAAAAGTGCCATTAACATCAATGCTGCCCGTTCAAAAACGACCAGTAGCATGGTGAGTTGTTCTATGTACAAGGAAGCCTCACAGAGGAATTATTGAAAATAATTCCTTGAATTGTAGCGGGTATGTCTGAATTGATTTATGAGGACAATCAATTTGATGCGTTTTTTCCCAACCAGATAATGAATTGCTAAGGTCGTCATTATTGCCGTGGTATTTTAATATCACAGGTAATTGTAGTAAGATGACCAGACTGTTATGGTGATTGTGCAGTTTGATAAATATATCTGTTGTTTAACGCAGCGATATATAACGACAAAATCAATCGAAATGAGTTAAATGGCGCAATGGCTTTGTCCACGGTGACGGAACGTTTTTCCTCTCATCTGAATTAATAAACAATAACTGCTGATCGCCTCTATTGCCGGTGGCTTTCAACTCTAATTTTCTATAATTATTCCCAGTGTGAATTGATGATTTTTTTCCGTTGCAGCATATTGATTTGTAATCTGCTTTTAGTTTCCCTGCTAACCTCTGCATTTGCTGTTGCATCAGTGAATAAGGTTACCCATAGTCATCTTAGTGAT
>JBATHQ010000096.1:0-8187 GCA_049667005.1 Psychromonas sp. | reverse complement strand
GGTTCAGAAATCTGATTGTGTTTTACACTATCATTTATTTCCTCGCTTTTTTGAGTTTTATCTTCTTCTCAGAAGAAAATATCTCTTATCAGAGCTACTCCGCTTTCGCTAGAAATATTCCACCAATTCTCTTTGTTTTTTTCTTTTCTATTTTTGCATTAAAACAGCATAAGCTACCTGAAATTCAAATAAATAATAACAAAGAAAGTGAAAACAAATACAGTAAATCCGGTATCAATAAAAAAGAGTGTGACAAACTATACCTTAAAATCAGGAAACATATCGAATGTTCAAAACTTTATCTTGATCCGGAATTGACATTGAATGAACTGGCAGAGCATATGGGAGAAACAAGACATCGAGTTTCTGAGGCGATAAATAGAGGGACATCTACTAAATTCTACAGCTTTATAAATGCATTTAGGCTTGAAGAATTTATTGAGGCAGTTAAATCAAACCGTTTTCCAGATTACACCATCATCTCAATTGCGTTTGAATGTGGTTTTGGGTCATCTTCTACTTTCTATAAGTTATTTAAGAAAGAATATAATATAACGCCAAAACAATTCTTAGAAGATCAGACTTTGGTGAAGAAGGGGGACGCTGGCTGATGACGTTTCATTCCTTTGCAAGCAACATGTACCATACCAGTGCTGTAGTGTAGATGTTTTTTTGTTTAGGGTATGCTGGAATAGTGTTGACCACTAAGCATATAACGACTCTTATTAAGGCACTAGCCTCCAAAATTGAATTTACGGATTTCCTTGATCTTACATAGCTATACATTTTCCGATTATGGCGATTACAGTAGTAACTATTTTGCTTTCTCTTTGGACAAAGCAAACGTAACTGGCGTGATCTCAACAGAAAAATAATGTAAAAGCGATGTACGTAAAGACCCCAAAGCGTTTGCTAGCAAAAAAAATCACGCTCGCTTATTCCCGATTTCAAGCGTCGTAGCTAACACGTTCGTAAGCTCCCAGTGAAGTAATCATGAGAGGCAAAAGACAATACATGATAATCATTGCGCTCACTTTTCTATTTACCAAGGATGCTGCCGAAAATATTCATCCAAATGATCAATTAATGCCCTGACAGGCGGAGAAAGATGCTTTCTAGATGAGTACAACACATAAATTTTTAAATCATTCGGTTTCCAGTCCGGTAGTACAGCACTTAGCGCCCCCTGATTGATATAACGATTGGCCAAATAACAGGGTTGCATAGAAATTCCTGCATGCAAAATAGCCGCGTGTAGCAGTGTTGTTGCTTCATTGGCTGTTAAACGACACTGAATATTCACCGATTCAAATTGATCTTTTCGCGATAAGTGCCAGATATTTCGTTCGAAATTCTTATAACCAAGACAATCATGCTCGGTTAAATCGCTCGGTTTTTTTATGGCAGGCTTTCCCTGCAAATAATCTGGCGAAGCCACTAATACAGAATCACAGATGGCAATCGGTTTACCAATAAGTGTCGGATCTGGCTCCGAAGCAATCCGGACAGCCAAATCAATCCGTTGCTCAACGAGGTCGGCAACCGAATCCTGTACGTCAATATCGATATTGACCTTCGGGTAACGCGACATAAACGCAGTGACTGCGGGAAGCAATTGTGAAAAACCAAACGACATACTGGTCGCAATGCGTATGCTGCCGGACAACTCTTCCCCCTGTGCCGCCAAAGCGCCTATATGTTCAGCTTGCGCAAGCCATACCTCAACATCACTCAAACAGCTTTCCCCCGCTGTGGTCAAGGATATTTTTCGCGTGGTACGGTGCAGTAGTCGTACATGTAGCCAATTTTCCATCGCCTCGATATGACGCGTTACCATTGGCCGAGACATGTTCAACCTCTCAGCAGTAGCGGTAAAGCTGCGCGAATAAGCAACGTCAATAAAGACCTTGGCAGCGGTGAGTCTATCCATCTATTTGCTCGATTTAAGAAACAAAGGTGTTCACTTTAAGGTATTTTTCTGAACATAACAATCACCTATTATTATCCCCGTACTCAATAACAACCTCTCAAGGAGATTATAATGAAAAAATTAAGCATATTAACTGCGGCATTATTAACAGCAAATACGGCGCTGGCAGACAGCAACAAATTGACAATTGATGTCTATAACGCGGGACCGGGCAGTTTTAACGTCAACTCGACAGTTGTTTATGGCGAAACCGAAGCGATGGTGGTTGATAGCGGTTTTAGCAAGGCAGATGCACTACGTATTGCGGCAAAGGTATTGGATTCTGGTAAGGAATTGAAAACAATCTTTATTAGTCAGGCAGATCCCGATTACTACTTTGGCGCAGAAGTACTGCATGAGTTATTTCCTAAAGCAAATATTTTAACAACCCCGGCAGTTAAAAAGGTAATAGAGGAAAAATTGGAAAAAAAATTGGCATTTTGGGGACCCAAGCTTGCTGCAAATGGACCTGTAAACCCAGTACTTCCTGAAGCCTATACACAAAGCACGTTGACAGTGGATGGACATAGAATAGAAATTCGCGGCACACAAGGCTTATTAGCTCACCGCCCCTATTTATGGATCCCGGATAACAAGGCAATTCTTGGCAATGTCAGTGTTTTTGGGAATATACATCTATGGATGGCGGATACACAAACAGATGAATCGATTAAAGCATGGTCAGCTCAGTTAACTGAGATGCAGGCCCTAAAACCTGAAGTGGTTATTCCGGGGCACATGAAGGCTGATACGAATTTAAGCGCAGAAACCATTAGCTATTCTCAAGGTTATATTGACGATTTTAAAATAGCTAAAGCAAACAGTAAAAACAGTGCCGAGCTGATCGAAAAAATGTCGGCAAAGTACGCTGAGCCAACATCATTATCATTGGTTATTGGCGCAAAAGTTCATACAGGAGAGATGAAATGGTAAAGGTTCATTATTTCTATGACCCAATGTGCGGTTGGTGCTATGGCGCCACCGCATTACTCGAAACATTGCAAGCATCCGATAACGTTGAGCTGATTTATCACCCCGGCGGCATGATCAACCGGCAAGTTATCGCACCGTCATTTAAAGAGCACATTCTAAAAAGTGATGAACAGATCGGAAATCTTACTGGAGCGGTGTTTGCTACCCCCTATAAAGTACGTTTGAAAAGTGCTGAAAACTTGATTTTTGATTCCTATATTACGATAGCTGCAATAGTGGTTGCTGAAGAATATGGTGTGAATCCATTGAGCATGCTCAAAGCAATTCAAACAGCACATTTTCAGCACGGAAAGCAGGTCGAATTGCTGGAGACTTTACAAGAGATTGCACTATCTTATGGTTTGGATAAAACACACTGGCAGGAAAAGATGCAACAAACTGAATCAAAGGTAACGGAGCTAGTACAAGCAAGCCATCGACTAATGGATCACTATCAGGTTCAAGGCTACCCGACATTGATAGCTGAAACTGCTAATGGACCTAAACATCTTTCACATGCGGCCTACTATCAGAATACTTCTGAGTGGAAGCAATTAATAAACACGCTTAATTAAATCAACAACCACAGATTAAAAAATAGAGAAACGATCATGATAAATAAAATACTGTCATCAAATGCAGGTTTATCTGCATTTGTTTTACGAGTCCCTCTGGGATTGGTATTAGCCGCACATGGCGCTCAAAAATTGTTCGGCTGGTTTGGTGGATATGGCCTAGAAGGTACTGGTAAATGGATGGCAAGCATTGGTTTTGAACCTGGTTATTTAATGGCATTGATGGCAGGTAGTGCAGAATTTTTTGGTGGTCTCGCATTGCTTATTGGATTACTAACACGCCCCGCTGCTGTAGTAACGGCTTTTACGATGCTAATAGCGATGTCTGTTCATATCGGCAATGGTTTATTCGTGACGAATAAAGGCTATGAATTTGCATTGATCCTACTCGCTGCCTGTTTATCATTAGTATTTCAGGGTGCCGGTAAACTCTCTCTTGATCAACTATTGGTATCAAAGTTTAATGATAAATCGCCGCAAAAAGAAACATAAAGGATCCCTTCAAAGTTAATTCTAAAACGATCGGTGCCATTGGCGGCCCGATCATTTTTTCTTCTATAAAACTTATAGAGGGAGAGAAAACCCTCAGACTAAGTCCTATAACTTTGAATCTTAGGTTGGAATGACTTCAAAGTGGAAAGAGTTAGCTATATTCACCATGCGTCTGCTTATTAATCAGTGTTTTCTACTGTATTCAAAAACAATTGTTAATTGAATAAAGCGTTAGATGCTTGAGAAACCAATTATCAAAAGCTCTCGGTTTTTAAATACGCTATGTTTTTTCCTTTTTGTAATTTAAAGAGTCGTATGCGGTTGATTGTTAATTATAGGTTTGTCCCAGTATGGCGGCGTACCATAATATCCTTCGATGAAATCGATAAAGCACCGGACTTTATTCGGCAGTAATTTTCTGTGGGCATAAACAGCATATAAGCCTACAGGGTCTGGTTCGAACTCAGGCAATACCATGATCAGCTTGCCGCTGCTGATTGCCTCACTTGCAATAAATGTTGGTTGCAAGACTAAACCAGCGCCAATTATGGCGGCGTCAACCAGCACATCACCATTATTGCTATGGAATTCACCACCGTGCGCACTATTTTTTGCCTTTAGCCACGGGTAGGTTTCTTCCTTACCCTCCATTTCCATGTAACTGTAATGCAAGTAACGGTGGTCTTTAAGATCTTCAGGTCGTCTGGGAGTACCATGCTGCTTGAGGTACTCGGGCGAAGCGCATAAAATCAACCGAATGGGCGCGACATACTTGGCTATCAGCGAAGAGCTTTTTAGGTGGCCAATGCGAAGTGCGACATCGAACCCTTCGTCAACAATGTCTACTTTACGGTCGTTAAGTTGCAGATCGACATTGACCAGGGGGTAGTGCGATTGGAAATCAGTAACTAATCTGGCCATGTGCTTTAATGCGAATGATACCGGGGCACTTATTTTCAGCGTTCCTTTGGGGTTTTGTTGCAAGCCGCCTAGCTGGGAATCCATTTCATCAATACTTAATAATATTTGTTGTGCATGTTGTAAATAGTGTGTGCCGGCTTCAGTGAGGGCAACTCTCCGTGTCGTCCTATTAAGTAAACGTACTCCAAGTCGCTCTTCTAACTTAGATACATACTTGCTCACCAATTGCGGTGATAGTTGTAAGGTTGTTGCTGCATTACTGAAACTGCCTTCTGTCGCTACCGTTACAAATGCCTGCATAGTGTCAATTCTATCCATTACTCATCCTTCGCATCAATCTCAACCTAATTATCAACAATATATTGTTAATCATTCAACAATACCTATCTTACTCTTTGTTTATGTTGATAGTAAAGTTCATTCATCCCATCAAGAAGGGACATTATAAACCAAACATAATCTAAATAATTTTACAGAGGAATAAACGATGAAAACTTCATTGATAAAAAAAATATTGGAATCTCATGCTGGACTTGCTGGCTTAATACTTCGCGCACCAATCGGCTTAATTTTGGCAGCGCACGGGGCACAAAAATTGTTTGCTTGGTTCGGTGGCTACGGATTGGACGGCACAGGTCAATGGATGGCCAGTATTGGGATCACCCCTGGTTATCTTATGGCATTACTCGCGGGCAGTGCCGAGTTCTTTGGTGGTCTGGCACTATTACTAGGACTGCTTACCCGTCCGGCCGCAGTGATTGCCGCATTCACCATGTTGGTGGCAATTTTCACAGTACATATTGGCAATGGACTGTTTCTGGCCAACAACGGCTATGAATACGGGTTAACTCTTTTTGTTGCATTGGTTGCCTTAGCTGTACAAGGTGCTGGTCGTCTAAGTCTTGATAATTTACTTTTCAAAAAATTGAACAGTTAACGTTGTTATTCGAATATATCAAATGCAACGGTAAAGTCAGAGGTGCCACTTTAAATAATTAAACAAAAGTGAGAATACGACTATGTTAATTAATGGTAAATGGACTGAAAACTGGCAACCCGTACAGGCAAAAGACGAACAAGGACGCTTTATTCGACAAACTTCATCATTTCGCAATTGGATCACTGTCGATGGTCAAGCCGGCCCAACAGGTATTGGTGGCTTTAAAGCAGAAAAAGGCCGATATCACTTGTATGTTGCTTTGATCTGCCCTTGGGCATCACGCACACTAATGGTACGCCAACTCAAAGGTTTACAGGAGATGATTGATATCACTGTGGTCAACCCCCAGCTTGGCAATCAAGGCTGGCAGTTTGGTGGATTTGATGGCGCTAACGCTGATCTAATCAATGGTGCTGAATTTATGCATCAACTCTATACTAAGGCCGATCCAAACTTTACCGGTCGGGCAACTGCACCTGTGCTGTGGGATAAGCAGAGCGGTACCATAGTAAACAATGAATCTGCTGACATTATACGCATGCTCAATACGGCCTTTTCAGATTTAGTGACGAGCAACCTCGATCTATTTCCAGACGAACTGGCTAACGATATTGATGCGCTCAATGTGGAATTGTATAAGCAACTGAATAACGGTGTATACCAGGCTGGATTTGCAACGACTCAGGCTGCATATGAAGAAGCTTATCAGCAAGTATTTACTATGCTGGATATCATTGAGGAGCGTCTTAGCGATGGCCGTCAGTACCTGTTTGGCGACAAACTTACCGAAAGTGACATTCGCTTGTTTGTCACACTGGTGCGCTTTGATGCCGCTTATCATGGTTTATTCAAATGTAACCGAAACTTGATTAAAGAGATGGCTTCATTACATGCTTATATGCAACGCATTTTAGCCCTTGATGGCATTGCGGAAACGGTAAGCCTAGCCCATATCAAAGCGGGTTACTATTCTATAAAGGCGCTAAATCCAGGAGGGATAGTTCCTGTTGGGCCTTACACAATTTAATAAATCGGGTCATTGAACCTTCTTGGAGCAAATATGAACAACCTAAATATCGCTTTTATTTCCCATGGCGGTGGCCCGATGCCACTGCTCAATGACCCTAGCCATGCGCAGCTGGTAGTTTATTTAAAGTCGCTGGCTGACAAGCTAGAAAAACCCAGTGCCATTTTGCTGATTAGCGCACATTGGGAAGCGCCAGTCGCTACTATTACCGCCAACGTGAAGCCTAAAATGATCTACGATTATGTTGGTTTTCCGCCAGAAACATATCAGTTGCAATACCCCTGTCCGGGGGAGCCAGAGTTGGCTGTAAAAGTACAGCAAGCCTTAAAACAGGCTGACATACCCGTGAAATTGGATCATCAGCGAGGTTATGATCACGGTTTGTATGTGCCATTAATGTTGATGTATCCAGAAGCTGATATTCCCACCATTCAACTTTCATTAGTCAATAATCTCGATGCTAATCAACATTTAGCAATCGGAAAAGCATTACAGTCACTTGATTACGATAATCTTTTAGTGATTGGCTCTGGTTTTTCATTTCACAATATAAGGGAATTTTTTTCCGCTAACACGCTGGATAGCCGGAAGAAAAACCATGAATTTGAACATTGGTTGCATACAAGCCTAACTGACAAAAAATTGTCTGAAACAGAACGAAATGAAAGGATGATAAATTGGATTAAAGCACCTCATGCTCGGTATTGTCACCCGCGTGAAGAGCACCTCTTGCCACTACATATTTGTTATGGCTTGGCTGACCGTGCCAGTGATGAGCATGAAAATATCACTATTCTTAACAAACAATCAAGTGCATTTGTATGGCGTAATCAATCACCTGGTCGGATAGAAAGAAAAGAAACCCCAATAGAGATAATCAAACGACGTTACGCTAACGGCGAAATAGACAAAGAATAATACGAACAAACGGAAAAATATTTAGAAGCATGAACAATGAAAAAACGGGGGATCCAAAACTTTTATTCTTTGGCTGAAAATTGATGTTAGAGAATAAAAAGCTTCAGATTGGTGCCATCAACTGCCTCAGAACGTTAATATTTAAGCTAGCGCCACGCTCGCTTTTTCCCGTTTGCGGGCATCCTATAAACTCATGGAGATGTAAAATAAAGTATCATCCTAGCTTCCAAAATATCATATCAAATCCAAACTATTACAAACAACGCAACTGCGTTATATCAGCTTGAAATAGGTCACTATTGCTTCACTAACATCCCTTCTCTACACACTTTTTAGGTTAATTCTGGTGTTGGTTCTTTACACTATATAATCC
>JBATHQ010000095.1:0-20333 GCA_049667005.1 Psychromonas sp. | reverse complement strand
CAACTATACCGTACAACAGAGAGTAAAACGCTTTTAGCCGAACCCTTCGGGCAGCGCTTGTTGGTCCTTTTTACTGCGTTATCGCCTGTTTATGTAGAATAACTACACTACGCAGGCTCTGCCTTGCATAAAGAACCAACAAACTGCTGCAAAAACAATCTCGAAAGATCAACAGCCCTTGGGTATATTGTGTTTTTACAAATTGATTGATAATTGAATATTTTTACAGAGATTATAAGGCTTCAATTTCAGCCAGTGCTTGAGTGAAATCAGATAAATCAATTTCCAAGTCATTGTCTTCACCAAGCCAGTTAATGCCGATAACTACGTTGTCAGCAACTAGGTCATCAACCCAGTACTCCAGCCAATCAGCCAATGAAATTGCTGCAGGTAGGTAATCCTGCCACTCTTCAGTACAGTGTTGTAAAGCAAGTTCAGCGTTTGACCAAAGCGGCATCACTTCGGTTTGCTCGTAGTTAAGCGAATCAAGTACAACCCAATCCTCACTCTCTTTATCCTGCAGTGCCCATAATGTTTGCGTTGGTTTAACTTCAGCAATAAACGCAGCTAGTACTTGAGTGTTATCAGTCATGGTTTTTCTCATTTAAGTTTATTTAAGGGCGACAGTATACTGTTATGTGGCTGAATTGACAGTATCTGTCACTGCAAATTAGGGTATTAAGCTTGTCTTTTTCTGCTGAAAATAAAGCCGTTTGGCAAGATTTTTTTTAACGTAAAATGTTGCGCATGCAAAATAGTTGTTGTGCATGTTCCCCAATCAGATCAACTCAAAAAAAGTTTTATGCTGCATTGCTTGCCATCGTCTGCTGTTTACTTTTTTTAATTGAGATGTCCGAATATGTATTTGAGCATTGCAACGCGAATAAAACTATCTGAGCGTTGTTTGGGGCTAGATCTTTTTAAATATTTAATTATTCATTTAACGCTCCTATTTATTGCCCTGTTTTTAGACAAGGCCTTTCTGTACACTCTATTCCTCCGTTTTTCATATTCATGCGCTGCGTGGGGGTGAAATGATCGTCACAACTCCTGCTTAACCATTATTTCAATCAGCTTAAAGGAAACTATGAGAACTTCGCAAACAATCGCACTTGGTAAAGACATTTTCAGACAAACCAGGCCAATGGTCTTTGGTATCCTTTTTTTGATGAGCTTTCAGTTGGCGGACAGTACTTTTATCAGTCAACTCGGTGTGCTGCCACTGGCTGCGCAAGGTTTTACCATGCCACTGCAGATGGTGATTATTGGTCTGCAGGTCGGACTGGGTATTGCCACCACGGCTATTATTTCAAGGATTTTAGGTCAAAAAGAGGATCTCAGAGCCAGGCAGATTGGCGGGTTAGTGATGGCCATGGGCGCGATCGGAGTTTTTGTCATTGCGCTTATTATCTGGCTGATTCGCCATAAAATATTAGCGTTGTTAGGTGCCCCTGCGGAGGTGACCCCCTATATAAATCAATATTGGCCGGTTTGGTTATGCAGTGCATGGTTGGGGGCAATGCTCTATTTTGCTTACAGTATCTGCCGTTCTAATCGAAATACTTTTTTACCGGGCATGTTAATGATGGCAACCAGCATTATTAATATCGTTCTGGATCCGATTTTTATCTTCTATTTTGATTTCGGTTTAGTAGGAGCCGCAATCGCGACGATATGCTCCTTCACTATCGGTCTGTTGATTATTCTACCCAAATTATTGAACAGAAACTGGCTCTCTTTTGATTGGGGCTCTCTGCAGATATGGCCGTCAATAAAAGAGCTTAATGCGGTGATGACGCCAGCCATGATGAGTCAATTATTACCGCCTCTGTCCTCTATGCTTGCGACTAAAATAGTGGCGACTTTCGGCGCTGCTGCTATAGCCGGTTGGGCAATGGTATCGCGTATTGAGTTTTTTACTATTGTTGTCGTACTCGCATTAACAATGTCGTTACCACCTATGATTGGGCGGCTATTTGGTGCTAAAGATTGTCTTAGCATTATCCGTTTAGTGAAGATGGCGGTATTATTTACGCTTAGTTTACAAGCGCTATTAGCGCTTGTGCTTTTTATCTTTGCAGCGCCGTTAGCTTCTTTTTTCAGTGCAGACGAGCAGGTGGTCGCGGTTATTTATCAATATCTGATACTGGTGCCAATCAGTTTAACTTCATTAGGAGTCTGTATATTACTGGTGTCCATTTGTAATGCACTGGCGATGCCGATGCGGGCGTTACTGATTTCAGCATTACGTCTGTTTCTTTGTTACCTGCCTCTGGTTTGGGCGGCGAGCAGAATCTGGCAGTTGGATGGTGTTTTTATCGGCGCGATGTTGGGTAATATTCTGGCGGGTTTAATGGCCTGGAGTCTTTATTCTCATGCCATCAGAAAAATGGTGCCGTGCACCGTTAATTGACTAACCCTTGGTCGGTTATGGCAGAATGAAAAAATGGGGGAATATAATATCGGTATAAAACTGAAATAAGCGCAGTTTTGGCAAAATAACCCACTTAAATTGCATGGGTAAGCTAGACTTAAGCAGATATAATCTTTGTTGCTTTAAATTAGGGATAAATTCAAGCTCAACATACCGCTACCGGGTGATGATATGTTAAATAACGACCATGTAAAGCGACTGTATTTTATAGGCGATATTCACGCTCAATATAACAAACTGCTGAAGTTGCTTAAACACCTGGATTTTGATATTGATGATCTGGAGTCAAATACGGGTGATGCCCAGCTTGTCTTCATTGGCAACCTAATTGATAGTGAAGCGGGTTTTGCCGGTGACCATTTAAACTTACTCAGGCTTATTAAGCGCCTTGTTGACAACAATTATGCCTATTGCCTGCTTGGTAATCATGAATTTAATGCCATCGGTTGGGCGACAAAGCTTAAAACGGGACAATGGGCGAGACCACACTCCGCGCATAATTTCAAACAGCATCAATGCTTTTTAGAGGCTGTTGGGGAAGGCTCTGAACAACATAGTTACTGGATAAACTGGTTCAAAACGTTGCCATTTTTTATTGAATTCGAATCAGTGCGTGCGATACATGCCTGTTGGGATGAATCTGTTCTCAAGGCCATTGCCCCTTACTTGAATGAAAATCACAGCTTAAAAGAAGCGTTTTGGCAAAATGCATTTGACCCGGATCATGAGCTATTTGGATTATGTGAAACGTTATTAAAAGGTCCTGAATACCCCTTAGCTAAGGGCGAATTCTATTTTGATAAAAGCGGTGAAAAACGGACCAAAAAACGGTCCCAGTGGTGGCAATTTTATGATCTGCAGGACAATACCAGCCCCGTTATTATCGGTCATTACACTCTATCAGGATTACCTCAGGCTAAATCAAAAAACGTCGTTTGTGTGGATTATAATGCAGCAAAAGCTGAACAACCTTTAGTTTCCTATCAGGTTTCCCTGCCGGCGCATGATCAGCAATACGAATTTGCCGATAAACGTTATTTTCGCTATGTGGATCAACCCGACCTGGAGGATCTAACCAATCAAGGATTAATCGCTTTATTAGAGTTGCAGTTACAGTTATTTAAAAAATTACAGGGTGACAATTTTACTGAAAATGAGCAAGGTTACGTTGAACAGTTAAGTGACATTTTGTGGCGGGAATGGAACCCCATGGCATTAACCGATTTAGATGATTGCAGAGATCAGTATTATGCTTACGAAGAGGGCGCTTTTCTGTTCGCAAAATATGGCAATGTGGGGTTATTGGGGGCTTATTTATATTTATCTCAGAGTATTTCAATCGGGCTTGATATCAAAAATGCCAAGCAAAAATGTGCCCATATTGCCTGGACGCTGATCGAAAAAGCTAAAGATGCCGGTATTAATCAAAATGATCATTTCTAGTGTAAGTTTTATTTCTTGCTAGTCTTGGCGAACATCGGTCTCCGGCACTCTTGTAAAGAACTGCTTATTGGTATCACAAAGTTCACAGGACCAATCCGTCGGCAACTGCTTAAATGGGGTGCCGGCGGCAATACCGATATGTGTCTGGCCGACTTTTTCATGGTACTGAGTGAAGCAGTTCGGGCATTGATAGATATCCATTGTCGCTGTGATATGCTCAGTTGTTTTGAGTGCCTGCATAATAACAATATTCTCTCTGGAACGTTGTTGGAAGAACATTTTGCGTAGTGAATATAATATATCCAGCAACTCTTCGAAACTAAGCTCGCTGCCGGCACAGATAAATCCGTTGTGACGATAGTCGAACTCCTCTTTATGAAAAACTTGATAGTAGTCTTGATCTGTCCGTTGCTGACAGTTGATGATAATTTGTGCGCCACAATCAAATTCGCCTGGATCGAGTGCTATGTATAACCCCTGGAAAGAGAGACCGCGAGCATGCAAACGTTGAATAATTTTTTCTTTTATATTAACCAAAACACGTTTTTCGGCGGGCACTAACCAGGAAAGATCCTGCTCAGAGTGACGCAGGGTGATATTGTGTCTGCCGATTAAGTTTTGCCATGCAAAGCAGAGATTTTCCTCAATATGTTTGATTAACAGCGAACGCCCCGCAGTTATATAGATGCGACCAAGCCCCTGACTGCTGGCCATATCGCAAAGTTCGCTGAGAAATTTTGTATCCCAAATTTTATGGTTGGAGTAGATATTCAATGCGAACTTGCCGTTTTTCATTTGCTGAAAACCTTCATAATCACTAAGATGTCTGCTCTGCAGTTCTAACTCGGGCTGCTTGCTGTCAATGATCAGCTGGCTGGATAACAGTGCCATGATCTGCTCACCATCGAGCCCACAATCGAACTCGGAGCCGGGGTGAATATTGGCATCTATCAACTTTATAACCTGATGAATTTGACTGCTACGCAATAAAAAAGGCAGAAGTTCGCGTGTATTGTTAATATTTACAACCAGATGCCAGTAACCTTCTTTATTGGCTGTAATAAAGTTTAATTGTCCGGAAAATATTGGAAACAGCGTTTGCTCCCGTGAGCATAAATTGACTTTCAGCTTAGGGAGGGTGGAAATCTGTGCAAGAATTTCCAGATAGGCATCATTATCGTAAGCCCAGTCATTGTCACCTGCCAATCCTCCGGCTGCGTGTGAACAGACCAGATTACTCCTGTGGTTGTAATAATCTTCACTATCAACGGAATCGCTGAGTTTCTGCAGTTCACAGTGATCAAAAGAAATATTCGGAATAATGATATTTTGTCTTTGACCAAGATATAAACCATGGCCTTTTGCTGCTATAGCACAATGATGCAGATCTTTGGGAGTGAAAATTCCACCGGGGCTGTTGATAAGGGCTGCTGATTTCATTTGTCTGCTGCTCCACTGAGATCAAGGATACGTTTAACTTCCGGCCGGCATGAGCCGCAGCCCGTACCGGCGTTGCTGAGACGGCAAAGTTCGTCAAAGTTTTTACAGCCCGCTGCAATATGTTTTTCAATATTACCGGTACCAACATTGTTACAGGAGCAGATTATCGCGCCGAGCGGCGGTTCGCAGGGTGTTGCCGAGCCTCTGAGCAGTTGCTGCCTTTTATCACCAAGCTCGAGTTGCTGTTCGATTAAGGTTTTGAATTCGGCAAATTCGCTTTTATCGCCAATCAAAATAGCGCCGATTAAGCGATCCTGGTGCAGGATGCATTTTTTGTAGTAGCGCATCTGTCTGTCGATAAGCACGATCTCCTGGAAGTCATTGCCAGGTGGTTTAGTGGTTATACCCAGGCTGCATAACTGCAGATCTTTTATTTTAAGAATATTGAAACTCAATGAATGATCGTAGCGGGACCAGATGTTGCCGTTAAGATAAGCGGCGGCAACACGGGCTTGATCCTGAGCGGCCGGCGTGGTGCCGTAGGTTTTTTTACGGTGTTCGGCAATTTCACCGATCACAAAAATATCGTCATCGGAGCTCTGCATGTGGTCATTGACGACCAGGCCGCGGTTGAACTTCAGGCCGCACTGTTCCCCGAGTTCGGTATTTGGCTTAATGCCGGCGGCAAAGAAAAGTGCATCTATTTGCAGGATCAGACCACTTTTAAGTGTGACTGTCTGCAGTTTATTTTCGCCAGCAAAGCTGCTCACTTCATCGTTATAAATGACCTTGATACCGCGAGCAACTATCTCTTCGTGCAGAAGTTGGCTACCGAGTTCGTCGAGTTGTGCTCTCATCAGGCGAGAGGATCGTTGAATAACAGTAACCTCTACACCAATCGAATTCAGTGCACCGGCGAGCTCGAGGCCGAGTAAACCGCCACCGATAATAAGAGCGCGTCCGCCGTCTTTCAGGTATTCCCGAATATTATCGGCATCTCTACGAGTACGCAGGCCGAAGATACCCTGCATATCGCGGGGTACCTTGAGGGTTATCATCGGGCGGCTGCCGGTGGCAATAATTAATTTATCATAAGAATAGGTTTTTCCCTGTTGATCGATAATGGTTTTTTCATTACGGTTGATTTTTGTTACCGCATTGCCCTGATGAAAGACTATGTTGAGGCGCTCCAGCTCGGCTTCTTCACTGCTTTGAATAGCTTGCCACTGTTTCTCCCTGTTAATATATTCCGGCAGCAAAACGCGGTTGTAAAAGAGCAGCGGCTCTTTGGCAAAAACCTGAATCTCATCCTCCCGGTTTTTATCTCGATAGGCATTAATGAATTCCAGACTGGCGGCGCCGGCACCAATCAGAATAATTTTTTTTCTCGGTAATATAAGCTTTTCCATTCTGCCTGCCGAAAACTTAAACTCCGGCTGTTTGGAAAGTGGGTCAATATTCATGCTGGTCAGGTTGTTGCTACGCGCTTTTGCCGAGCCGTTCACTCTTCCCCAGTGCATCGGCAGGAATAAACAACCGGGTTTGATAGTATCGGTTATCTGTACCTCAACACACACGCTGGAGCGTCTGCTGGATACTTTGGCTAATTCACCATTATTTAAATTCAGACGCGCGGCATCGTCCGGATGGATCTCTACAAATGGCTTATTGATATGCTGTTTGAGTTTATTAACTTTGCCGGTGCGTGTCATGCTGTGCCATTGATCGCGAATCCGCCCGGTGGTGATAATAAAGGGGTATGCTTCGCTGGTGGCCTCAGCCTGATTTTCCGGCGCGACCGCATAAACTTGAGCATTTTGTGATGCTGTCCAGTACTTGCCATTCTCAAAAAGACGTTTGCTGCCCGGATGATCCGGTGAGGGGCAGGGCCATTGAATATTATTTTTCTTGAGGCGGTCATAACTGATACCGCTGATATCAATGTTGGTTCCTTTAGTAAGCGCCCGGTGTTCATTGAAAATATCTTCAGCACTGTCGTAGTTAAACGCTTTGCCAAAGCCCATGGCATCGGCGAAACGCTGGAATATTTCGTAATCCGCAAGGGCCATGCCGGGGGCGTCGACGACTTTGGGTAAATAGGAAAGATGGCGATCCGAGTTGGTTATGGTGCCTTCTTTTTCCAACCAGCCGGCGGCGGGCAGGATAACGTCAGCGTAGGCGAGGGTGTCGGAGCGATTAGAAATTTCTGAAACCATCACAAATTTTGCCTTTTTAAAGGCGGCATCTACTCTCCTGGAGCTGGGCAGGCTGACGGCCGGATTGGTGCATACAACCCATACTGCTTTGAGGCGGCCATCTTCAAGTGCTTCGACCATCTCCGTGGCGCTATAGCCGGGTCTGTCGGAAAGTGTTTTTACTCCCCAAAAAGCGGCGACCTCACGAATATGCTCGGGGTTATCAAGGTTTCTGTGAGCGGCCAGCATCGTCGCCAAACCGCCCACTTCACGGCCACCCATGGCATTACTCTGACCGGTAAGTGAAAACGGCCCGCAACCCGGTTTGCCAATACGTCCGGTAATTAAATTTAAATTGATTAAGGCAATATTTTTATTAACCCCGATAGAACTTTGATTCAGTCCCATTGCCCACATGGTTAACAGCGTCTCAGACTGGCCTATCATATCGGCCGCCTCTATTATCTGTGCATAATTTATTTCACACTGCAATGCTGCCTCTTCAGGATCAATAGTTAGCAGATATTGTTTCAACTCATTAGCACCATCGACATGCGCGGCAATAAAGCCCTGATCAGCATAACCTTTAGCAAAGATCAGTGCTGCGATGGCATTATAAAGATAGATATCGCTGCCCGGCTTAATCTGCAGATGCAGATCGGACATTTCCGCCGTTTGTGTACGGCGCGGATCAACGCAGATTATTTTGACGTCAGGGTTTGCGGCTTTGTGCGCTTCTATTCGCCGAAAAATAATAGGGTGGCACCAGGCCGGATTAGCACCGGCAATAAAAAACAGCGAGCAGGCTTCTATATCATCATAGCTGATAGGCGGTGCGTCTTCACCGAGTGTTTTTTTATAACCGATAACGGCAGTACTCATACATAAGCGTGAATTTGTATCAATATTATTGGTGCCGAGAAAGCCTTTGCAGAGTTTATTGGCAAGGTAATAATCTTCAGTCAGCATAGTACCGGATACATAAAGGCCGACCGAGTCCGGGCCATATTTATTAATTAAGGTTGTAAATACCGCAGCCGAGCGTTTCATGGCATCATCCCAAGATACATCCTGTAACGGTAGGTGTCGGGCATATCTCATCTGCGGCTGGAGGAGACGGTCACTCTGGTCGCTGACCACGTGGTGTAAATTCAGCCCTTTACTGCATAGCATGCCTTTGTTGGCTGGCGTGTTTTCATCACCCGTAAGGGTGAGTCGATCATTTTGCTCGCGGGTGATCTTTATACCGCATCCGACCCCGCAGTAAGAGCAGGTCGTGTTAAATGTCTTTTTCATATATAACCCCGTTGGCCATAACGCGATCAGCTTGCCAACTTTTCAGCCTACTACTCTCCCCGTATTCGGCGCTCACAGCGCTGTACTTATACAACCACTTCGAGAAATACGTCACCGTCCTTAATTTTTACCGGGTAGGTGGTGATATCGTCCACATCACCTTCACTGACATGTTTGCCGTTTGCTAGCGAAAAGCTGTTCTTGTGCATCGGGCAAGTTATCTTCGGCTCGCCTTCTTTATCCCCGATAATTCCACGGGAAAGCACCATGCGCCTGTCATGCGGACAAAGGTTCTGCACTGCGTACCACTGGTTGTTTGCAGAAAGGTTAAAAACGGCAATCTGCAGACCGTTAACCTTTACGCAGGAGCCCAGGTCTTTAGCAAAGTTTTCGACTGCGCCGACATTAATCCATTCTTTGTTCATAATATTAGTCTCTTCGATTGTGTTGCTCTTTAGATGCGCTGTTTAGCATCTCAGTTTGTCTTTATTAAATATCTGTCGATGCTTTTTCGCCGTGCTGCAGGGGACGAATTTGCTCGCGCACTTTGATGAACTGCACGCTTTCATCCTGTTCATCAGAATTGACAAAGTGTTTAAAGCGTTTGAGTTTTTCAGGATCGTTGAGGGTATTTCTCCATTCACACTCGTAGGTGTTGATAACATGCTGCATCTGCGCTTCAAGTTCACTGTTAATACCCAGTAAATCATCAATCACAACGGATCTGACGTGATCCAGACCGCCCGGTAGTTTGGTCATCCAAGTTGATGTTCTTTGCAGACGTTCAGCAGTCTTGATGTAATACATCAGGAAGCGGTCGATGTACTTAATGAGCGTTTTTTTGTCAAGATCCGAAGCAAAAAGATCCGCATGGCGCGGCTTGATACCGCCATTGCCGCAAATATACAGATTCCAGCCTTTATCTGTGGCGATCACGCCGAAGTCTTTACATTGCGCTTCGGCGCATTCGCGGGTACAACCGCTGACCCCGCCTTTAATTTTGTGCGGTGAGCGCAGGCCTCTATAGCGTTTTTCGAGTTCAATGGCCAAACTGGTACTGTCTTGCACACCATAGCGACACCATGTTGAACCGACACAAGATTTAACCGTGCGTAATGATTTCCCGTAGGCGTGGCCTGATTCAAAACCAGCATCAAGTAAGATTCTCCAGATAGCCGGCAACTGCTCCAGCCTTGCGCCAAGAAGATCGACGCGTTGACCACCGGTGAGCTTGGTATAAAGGCCGAAGTCTTTAGCAACTTGAGCGATAACCATCAGCTTATCTGGTGTGATTTCCCCTCCGGGGATTTCAGGTATGACCGAGTAAGTACCATCTTTTTGAATATTGGCCAGAAAGGCATCATTGCTGTCCTGCAGAGGCGCGTGGTCGAGGATAGGCTCACTGAAAACAGTAGCAAAGATAGATGCCGCAGTGGGCTTACAGATTTCGCAACCTGTTCCCTTGCCGTGTTTAGCAATTAGTTCGGCAAAGGTTCTAATTCCCGTAGCCCGAACTAACTGGTACAACTCTGTGCGTGTGAACTCAAAGTGTTCACAAAGTGCGTTACTGACTTCAATGCCGTCCAGGGCCATTTTATAATTAAACAGATCCGTGAGCATAGGGATACAGCCACCACAGCCGGTACCGGCTTTAGTGTAAGATTTAATGTCACTCAACGAGCTGCAGGCATGATTTTCAATTGCGTCAAGCACGTCGCCTTTGGTGACATTTTCACAAGAGCAGATGTGAGCAGTATCGGGAAGGTCACCAATTCCCACGCCACTTTCAGCATCATCATTTTTAGGAAGAATAAGACTCATGGGATCAGCTGGAAGCTGCATCTTGTTCTGGCATATTTGCAGCAGGTTGCCGTACTCTGCCGCATCGCCGACAAGCACACCACCGAGTAGCGTTTTGCCATCTTCTGATACCACCAGTTTCTTGTAAATGCCGGTGTGTGAATTATTTAATACAAGTTCTTTATAAGCGCTACCCTGTGGTTCGATATCACCAAAGCTGGCAACATCGGTGCCCATCAGTTTAAGTTTGGTCGACATATCAGCGCCGGTGAAAGATGCATCTTTATTACCTATGAGTTGCTCAGCAACGGCGTCGGCCATATTAAATCCAGGTGCGACCAGACCATAAATCATGTCACCATAAAGTACGCATTCACCAATGGCGTAGATATTGTCATCAGAGGTTTTCAGAGCCGAGTTAACCAGAATGCCGCCGCGTTCTCCGACTACCAGACCGCTTTCTCTGGCGAGATCATCACGAGGTCGGATGCCGGCTGAAATAATGATCATATCCGTTGTTATCACACTGCCATCAGCAAATTCCATCCCCGTTACGCGGTCATCACCAAGGATATTTTTAGTATTTTTGTTTAGATGAACTGTCATGCCCTGAGCTTCAATAAGTTGCTTGAGCATCTCCCCGCCAGCATCATCAACCTGTCTGGGCATAAGCCTTGACGCAAACTCGACTACATCGGTTTGCAGTCCGAGCTCCTGCGCTGCTTTAGCTGCTTCCAGGCCAAGCAAACCGCCGCCGATAACGGCACAGGTTTTACAATGTTTAGCATAGGCAATAATATTCTCAAGATCTTCGATAGTGCGATAGATAAAAATACCTTCTTTATCTATGCCTGGAACGGGCGGGACAAAAGCACTCGAGCCCGTTGCCATCACGATTTTCTCGTAGCTGAGTGTGAGCCCTTTTGCAGAGGTAACGGTTTTCTGTTGACGATCAATACTGATAACTTTGTCTTCAAGATGCAACTCTATGTTGCGCTCTTTGTACCAGTCGATACTGGCCATGCTCAGATCTTCGGCAGTTTTCCCTTCGAAATAAGCGGAGAGGTGGACACGGTCATAAGCAGGGCGACACTCTTCACAAAAAGTAATGATTTTAAACTGCTTTTTCGTATCTTTATCACTCAGGCGCTGACAAAATTTGTAACCGACCATACCGTTTCCGATGACGATGATATTTCTCTGGCTCATCTGTTATCCCCTATACTTGCGATACAATTTTTTAAGTATAGATAACAAACCAATAATTTTTAGTTTAGCCGATAAAAAAACCTACTGTTAGACTCGGGTATGTTGCCGGTGGGAATTTATACGCAAAGAAAAAATAGCAATTGTTGTGTAAACTTTGACTAATTATAAGAAACTACTAGATTAAAAATGATAATAGCGAATTTAACAGGAGGCTTTCTTGCACCAGGAATAGTCACAAAATGGTAAATTGAACTGCTACTGTTGTGACTATTTGGCGAGGATCCCAAAAATAATGTGGTTTACACTAATCGGAGAGTAATAAGATATGCAGAAAATTATAGTCCCCATCGATTTTTCTAATGGAACTGAGCAGGTAGTTGAAAAAGCAACGCAAATGGCCAAGGCATTTTCCGGATCTCTTTACCTGGTTCATGTAGAGCCACCTATTAAAGATAGCAGCGGTCGGGATAATGGTGAGCCGATTGCAGAGATGCCCAATGATTATCCTGATGAAACCGGCACATTGAATGCACTTGCGCAGAAGGTGCGCGATGATGGCATAGAGACACATGCTATCTTTATAGAAGGCGTTGCCAGTCTGGCAATACTCGATTTAGCGGAAAAAGTCTGTGCCGACTTGATTGTGATGGGGACTCATGGACATGGTGTGTTTACCAGCCTGTTTCTTGGCGGTTTAAGTGAAGCTATTGTTAAGAAGTCAAAATACCCGGTTATGCTGGTACCCATCAGAGCTGAATAAGAGCTGCATAGTATCTGCAATAAAACGAGTCTGTTCTCCAATTCGCGGAGAGGTGTTTGCTGTAATAACTGTGCTACCTCAGTCAGTTTTCTCCAGTTCCGGCTCTTTTTCCTTAACGGGCGGACAGTGGTAGCTTTGGGTGATGCTATTATTTTCAATTGAATGCAAGTGCACATCAAATCCCCACAAGCGGTGAATATGCTTTAATACTTTTTCAGTTGATTCACCTAATGGTTTACGGGCATGCTGGCTGTGATGCAGGGTTAATGAACGATCCCCTTCAATATCAACACTGTAAACCTGAATATTAGGTTCTAAATTACCTAAATTATAGAGACCGGCAAGGCTTTCTCTAACCCGTTGGTAGCCGCTTTCATCGTGAATTGCGCTGATCTCAATGTATGGATTTTTATCATCATCGACAATACAAAAAAGTTTTAAATCCCGAATCACCTTGGGAGATAAATACTGCAGAATAAAACTTTCGTCCTTATAATTACGCATGGCATTATCTAAACTTACCTGCCAGTTACTACCGGCCAGATCAGGAAACCACTGTTTATCTTCCTCTGTGGGATGCTCACATATACGGCGGATATCAATCATCATATTAAAGCCCAAAGTATAGGGGTTGATGCCGTTATAATATTCACTGTCAAAAGGGGGCTGATAAATAACGCTGGTATGTGCTTTTAAAAATTCCAATATAAAACCTTCAGTGACCAGTCCCCGGTTGAACATTTCATTGAGCAGGGTGTAGTGCCAAAAACACGCCCAGCCCTCATTCATGACCTGAGTTTGTCGTTGCGGGTAAAAATATTGAGAAATTTTGCGCACGATACGTACCACTTCTCTTTGCCATGGTCTTAGCAGGGGGGCATGTTTTTCAATAAAATAGAGTAAATTTTCTTCCGGCTCTTTGGGAAAACGTTTATTGTTTTTATGCGCTGCTGTTTTCCCATGAGGAATGGTTCGCCATAAGTCATTGACCAGTTTTTGTAGAATCTCTTCCCGCTCCTGCTGCCGATTACTCTCCTCCTGAGCCGAAATCGGATAAGGGCGCTTATAGCGGTCCACTCCATAATTCATTATCGCGTGGCAGGAGTCAATAAGTGCTTCGACTTCGTCAATACCATGACGTTCTTCACATTTAGCAATATAATTTTTAGCAAACAGCAGATAATCGATAATTGAGTCTGCATCTGTCCAGGTTTTAAATAAATAATTACCTTTGAAAAAAGAGTTGTGTCCATAACAGGCATGGGCAATGACTAACGCCTGCATGGTCATGGTGTTCTCTTCCATCAGATAGGCAATGCAGGGGTTTGAGTTAATCACTATTTCGTAGGCTAAGCCCATCTGTCCGCGACTATAAGAGCGCTCTGTATTGATAAACTGCTTGCCATAGGACCAATGGTGATAGCCTAAGGGCATTCCGGTGGATGCGTAGGCATCCATCATCTGCTCGGAGCTGATCACCTCAATCTGATTCGGATAGGTATCCAGGCCAAACTCTGCCGCTATTATACTTATTTCATGGTCGTAGCGTTCGATAAGTTCGAAGGTCCATTCTGATGAGGTAGATAGTGGTTTTTGTTTCATATAACCTGCTTGTGAAATAGTTCGCGAAACACGGTGTAAATTTCAGAGGCATCAACAACCTGCGCCATGGCAAATGTATCCGGGAAACTTTTTTCCACCTGCTCATAACCATGCCAAAGTGACTGGTGGGCACGCGGAGTGATTTCAATATAAGAAAAATACTGCAAGTTAGGTAATAGTGAATTACATAACAGCTCTTTACAAATTACCGAGTCATTGTTCCAGTTATCACCATCGGATGCCTGCGCGCAATAGATGTTCCATTCAGTCGGGGGATAACGCTGTTCGATAATTTCCTGCGTCAGTTTCAAGGCACTGGAAACAATGGTTCCGCCTGTTTCGCGTGAATAGAAAAACTCCTGTTCATCGACCTCTTTGGCGCTGGTGTGATGGCGAATAAAGACTATCTCGCTGCGTTCATAATTCCGTTGAATAAACAGATACAGTAAAATAAAGAAACGTTTAGCGATCTCTTTGGTGGCCTGATCCATAGAGCCGGAAACATCCATAATACAGAACATCACGGCTTTGGCCTGCGGCATCGGCTCTTTTGTTCGCAGGTGGTATTTCAAATCAAAATCATCTAACCAGGGGACGCGCTTTATCTGCGATTTTAAGCGGTTGATTTTTTCTAATAAGTGCTCAATTTCAACTTGATTACGCAGGGCAGGAGCTGCTGCTTCTGATAATTGCAACTGCTGCTCAAGTACTTTTAATCTTTTGCGTTTACCCAATGTGAGAGCGATCCGGCGTGCGTGAGCAGATTTTAATGATCTGACAACATCCATTTGCCCCGGAGAACCCTGGTTACTGAAACCCGCTTTGCGCAGTTTGAATTCATCTATACCGGCTAACTGACGCTTAACCATATTAGGTAACGCCAGATCCTCAAACATAAAATTAAGAAACTCTTCCTGCGTTATTTCAAAAATAAATGCGTCTTCACCCTCACCACTATCACTTGCGCCAGATCCGCTGCCACCGGCCTCTCCCGCAGGGGGGCGGGCTATCTGATCACCGCTGATGAAGTCCTTATTGCCCGGTAGTACACGTTCGCTATGTCCGCCCTGGCCATGATGAAAAAGCGGCTCCTGTATATCGCCTGCGGGAATATGTATCTCTTCACCATGTTCAATATCGGTGATCGAACGGTGACTAATGGCATCCGCCACCGCTTTTTTGATATGGGCACGGTAACGCTTCAAAAAGCGCTGTCTATTAACCGTGCTCTTTTTTTTCGAATTTAGGCGGCGATCAACAATATAGCTCATAATCAACGACCTCAAGCGTAGTTAATAGCAGGTGATGGATGTTTATTTTGGTAAAAAAACATAACCTAACCTGAGTCATTATTGCGATTTTCTTACCCGTAAATACCACTCGGAAAGCAGACGAACCTGTTTTTCCGTGTAACCACGGGCACTCATACGATCAACAAATTCTCTATGTTTATTCTGCTCATCGGCGGAAGATTTTTTACTAAAGGAGATAACCGGCAATAGATCTTCTGTATTAGAAAACATTTTTTTCTCAATGACGGTGCGTAACTTCTCATAACTATTCCAAGTGGGGTTATTACCATCATTATTTGCGCGGGCGCGTAATACAAAATTCACTATTTCATTACGGAAATCTTTTGGATTACTGATGCCCGCGGGTTTCTCTATTTTTTCAAGTTCTTCGTTAAGGGCGGCCCGGTCCAAAATTTCTCCGGTTTCCGGTGTTCTAAAATCTTGATCTTGAATCCAGAAATCAGCATAGGTGACATAACGGTCAAAAATATTTTGCCCGTATTCAGTATAGGACTCTAGATAAGCCGTTTGGATCTCTTTGCCTATAAACTCTACATAACGGGGGGCAATAAACTCTTTTATAAAGGTTAAATATTTTTCCTGTAACTCTTTATTAAACTGCTGCTGCTCAATCTGTTGCTCTAATACATATAAAAGATGTACCGGATTAGCAGCCACTTCAGTGGGGTCAAAATTGAATACTTTTGCCAGAATTTTAAAGGCGAAACGAGTGGATAAACCATTCATTCCTTCATCGACACCGGCTGTATCTCTATATTCCTGTATCGATTTCGCTTTAGGATCTGTGTCTTTTAAATTTTCACCATCATAGACCTTCATTTTCGAATAAATACTGGAGTTTTCAGGCTCTTTTAGACGCGATAGAATGATAAATTTAGCCAGCATTTTAAGTGTATCCGGTGCGCATAACGCCGCATGCAACGAGCTGTTTTCTAATAATTTTTCATAAATCTTAACTTCTTCAGAGACGCGCAGGCAATACGGAATTTTGACAATATAGACGCGGTCGATAAAGGCTTCATTATTTTTATTGTTTTTAAAGTTCTGCCATTCCGATTCATTGGAGTGGGCAAGAATAATTCCCTCAAATGGGATCGCGCTTAACCCCTCGGTACTGTTGTAGTTACCCTCCTGGGTCGCGGTTAATAATGGATGCAATACCTTAATAGGCGCTTTAAACATTTCCACAAATTCCATCAAGCCTTGATTGGAGCGGCATAAAGCCCCCGAGAAGCTGTAGGCATCGGGGTCATTTTGTGGAAAATCTTCAAGCTGGCGAATATCAACTTTGCCTACCAATGCGGATATATCCTGATTATTTTCATCACCCGGCTCGGTCTTGGAAATGGCGATTTGATTCAAAATAGAGGGGAACAGTTTAACCACGCGGAACTTATTAATATCACCATTGTATTCGATTAATCGTTTGCCGGCCCAGGGCGACATAATAGTGCCGATATAGCGCTTCGCAATGCCATAGTCTTCTTTAAGGATTTGCCCGTCCTCTTCCGGATCAAATAACCCCAGTGGCGATTCAAATACCGGAGAACCCTTAATACAGTAGATCGGCTGTTTTTCCATCAGGGATTTCAGTTTTTCTGCTAATGATGATTTACCACCGCCCACCGGGCCAAGAAGATAGAGAATTTGTTTCTTCTCTTCCAAACCCTGTGCTGCGTGTTTAAAGAAGGAGACAATATTTTCTATACACTCTTCCATGCCATAGAAATCTTTGAATGTGGCATAGCGTTTAATTACTTTATTGGAGAAAATACGGCTTAAACGCGTATTGCGGGAGGTGTCGATCAGTTCCGGCTCTCCAATTGCCATCAGTATGCGTTCCGCTGCAGAAGCATAGACACTGGGATCTTTTTTACACAGATCCAGATATTCCTGAATGGACATCTCCTCCTGCTTGACATTCTCGTAACGCTCACGATAGTGATCTAAAAGATTCATAACCCCTCCTCATCATAGGTAAAAGAGTAAGCTGCATTGATATGTTTTGCTGTGATATTTTTTCCAACGCATGAAGCAATGGCCAATATTATCTGCCGCTCAACATCAGTACTCTTAGTTAAGAATAGTCATAAATCCAAATTAATTATGTTTGTGTTATAAAAAATAATCGCTTACGTGGAACTCCTGAGCTTTGTCGATCCTTTTCTGATCCCCTTTTATACCTTGCCGTGCTTGTTATAGCGGTTGTAAATAGATGAAAATAACACGCTGGTTATTGCATCCATTTTTTTAAATTATGCGGGTAGATGTAGTCCATGAGGTATAGGCTTTGCTGCAGACTCGCTTCTAGTTCATGCAGTTCATTGAATACAAAACAGGCTTCATCTTTGTATGGCAGGTCGGCAAAATGGGTAATAAGGCAAGAGTGCATACCGGCATTATTTGCTGCTTGTACATCATAAAGATGATCACCGACATAGATAATATTGCGACAATCTATCCCCCATAATTGCGCTATTGCAATTAATGCTTCGGGGTTAGGTTTGGCTGGGTAATCTTCACGGGTTAATAAAATATCAACGTTAATGGCATTTTTTTTCAATTTTATTTGTGCGGCCCGCAGACAGTTTCTTGTTACGATAGCAGTAGGGTATTTATGTATGGCAAGAAATGCTAATAAACTTTCACAGCCGGGCAGATGCGAAGAGGTCTGAGCATCTAACTTCTCGTGAGCAATAATAAAGTCATTGGCCTGTTTAACAAGTGCAGCTGATTCCATTATCGTGATAAACTCTAATATATCGGTTCTATCCGGACAATTTAGGATATCCCTTAACAACTGAAAGTTCAGTTGAGAAGTGACCAGAGTATTATCTAAATCGAATATTAGCGCCTGTATACGGTTTAAATTTTTCATAAGTCAGTTCTTTATTAATCAATTAATTAATATTATGCCAATGTTAGACTTAAATTATATGACATTGTTCATTTGTATTTTAGATCCAGAATCTTTAACTGTGATAACAGGCTTGTTAGAGGTTCATTTTTTTGTGTTTTTTGGAAAAGTCCAATATAAATCAAAATTTTATCGTTATTTATTTAATATGGCGGTAGTTTAAAGATAATTTCATATAATCTATTTTTGTGCGTATAATAAGCGCTTAATATCTTGTCATTTTGGATAGCTTTAGCTTTAAGAAAGGGATTTTTTTGTTGCTTAAAAGTGTAAAAATATATCTTTGCCTATTGGTATTGTTCAGTAACCTGTTATGTGCAAAAGAATTAAAACAGATCACACTGCAACCCGCCTGGTTCGAGCAATTCCAATTTGCCGGTTATTATATTGCCAAAGAAAAAGGCTTTTATAATGATGTTGGTCTGAATGTTACAATAAAACCTTTTGATCTTACATTTGAAAATGACATACCCCGGCAAGTCAATGATGGACAAGTTGATTTTGCGGTCGGTAAAGAAACGTTAATTCTGGACAAGGTGCACAACCAAAAAATTGTTATCTTATATGCGCTTTTTCAATCAACCCCACTTATTCTCCTCAGTACAAAAGAATCCCAAATCAATACTATCGCGCAGTTTGCCGGTAAAAGAGTTATGGCCGGCAGCAGTGATGCTGAACAGGTATCTTTTAAAGCAATGATTAACTCAAATGGTGTGGCATTAAAGGATTTAAAACAGTTACCCCATACTCATAATATAATGGATCTGGTGAACAAAAAAACCGACATTATGTCTGCTTATATCTCCAAGACACCTTATGACTTGCAAAAGATGGGGGTGCCATATAATGTTTTTGCACCTCAAGATTATGGTTTTGATATGTATAGTGATTTTTTATATACCAGTGAGGAGTTAATTGCAAAAGACAGCGCTACAGTAAAGGCATTCAGGGAAGCATCATTAAAAGGTTGGCAATATGCGTTTGCCAATATACCAGAAACGGTGGATTTGATTTTTAACAAGTATAACCAACAGAAATTGACTAAAGAAGCACTGCAATTTGAAGGCGTTGCACTTAAAAAACAGGCGTATTTGGGTACCGATAGCATTGGGGTAATAGATCAAAACAAATTACAAAGAATTCTGGATCTTTACCGGGTGTTAGGCGTAGAGAAAGGTAACGTTGATTTTACAAAACTTATCTATGACCCTACCAATCCTCAATTATTTTTCACGGAGCAAGAAAAATTCTACTTGAGCCAGAAACAAAAGATCACTATCTGTATTGACCCAAACTGGATGCCCTATGAGTCTTTTGATAAAGACGGCAAGCATATCGGCTTAAATACAGAGGTTATTAATATTTTCAGAAAACAGTTATCTATTCCTATTCAAGTCGTGCCAACCACTAACTGGAGTCAATCCTTAGAATTTGCGCAGCAGAGAAAATGTGATCTATTGTCTTTAGCGGCAAAAACAGAGAAGAGAAAAAAATATCTCAATTTTACCACTCCTTATTTAATCTATCCGCGAGTTCTGGTCACCAAACCCAATATTCCTTTTATCGATAATTTTACCTATCTTGCCGATAAAAAAATAGCGATACCCAAAGATTATGCACAGGTGGAAATCATCAGAAAAGCATACCCTGAGATCATCATTGTGGAGGTTGAGAGTATCAAAACCGGCCTTGAAAAAGTTGCCAACGGCGAGCTTTACGGGTTTATCGGCGGTCTGAATGAGGTTGGCTATTTATTACAGAATCAGTTTATCGGCCAACTTAAAGTCAGCGGTAAATTTGATCAAAAAGAGGAATATGGAATAGGAGTCAGGAATGATGAAATTGTACTTTTGCAAATTTTTCAAAAGCTTGTAGACAATTTATCGGAAGAAACCAGACAGAGTATTATTGGCAAAGCCATGAC
>JBATHQ010000094.1:0-1527 GCA_049667005.1 Psychromonas sp. | reverse complement strand
GCGGGACTGCTAAGCAATCAATTAGAGCAGGTTAATGTCCGTTTTAATCAGAAAAACAGCACCGCGCAGCAGTTTAAAGAAAGCATCATAAAAAGCAGTGAATCGGGTACCGGATTACGCCTTGGTGATATCGCAGAGATTCAGCAGCAGTTTACGCTGTCGGAAGATAAAATCCTGTTTAATGAACAACGTGCCGCGCTGCTGGAGATCTCTAAAAATTATAATCAGGACTCCCTGAAAGTTCGCGATGCGATCCAGTCTTTGCTGGAAAAAGAGCAGCAAATTGCACCTGATGGCCTGCAGCTGACGCTCACTCAAGATGTCAGTGTTAATATCAAGGAGCGTCTGCGGATTTTAGTCAGTAATGGCCTGCAGGGATTAATCCTAGTGTTTCTAGTGATGTGGGCATTTTTTAATATCCGCTTTAGCTTTTGGGTGGCAATGGGGCTGCCGGTTTCTTTCCTTGGTGCTATTTTTGTTATGTACTGGTTGGGTTATTCCATCAATATGATGACTCTGGTTGGTTTAATTGTTGCGATCGGTTTATTGATGGATGACTCATTAGTTATCGCTGAGAATATCGCCACAAAACGGCAGGCCGGAATGTCTGCAATTGATGCTTCGATTGCCGGTACCAAAGAGGTGTTTCCGGGGGTTATCTCCTCCTTTGCAACCACTATGATTATTCTTACCCCGCTGATGTTTTTAAGCGGTAAAATGGGCGACGTTTTAAGATATATCCCTATTATTTTATTGATCACTTTAGTCGTGAGTCTGCTTGAAGCTTTTTTTATATTACCCTCCCACCTTGCGCACAGTCACCTTATCTCAACAGAAAATAAAGTACGCAGCGCATTGATCAATCTGTTTGAGCGGCTGCGTGACAAGGTGATCATTCCTGTTGCGAACAATGCGATGAAATCACCGTATTTTAGTCTGGGGACGCTGTTTATGTTAATCATGCTCTCCAGTGCGACTATCCCCGCCGGTCTGCTTAAGTTTAAAGCGATGCCGGCCCTTGAAAGTGATGTATTGCAAGCCCGAATTTTTTTGCCTCAAGGCAGCCTGCTGGGGCAGACGGAAGATGCGGTTAAAAAGGTCTCAGAGGCATTAAAGCAAATGGATAAGGAGTATCAAGAATATTTTCCTGATTCCCCTGCTTTGGTGAACAGCCATACGGTTTTATATAATGTGAATGTTGATGCGCAGGAATCCGGTCCGCATTTAGCGACAGTCAGTGCAGATCTGTTACCAGCCCAGTACCGTCAGGTAGGTATCACAAACCTAATACAGGATTGGAAAAAAAAGACCGGTCCTATCGCGGATATGATTACGCTTAATTTTACTGATAAAGAGCGTGGTATTGCCGGTAACGGCATTGATATCCTTATCCAGGGCAGCTCTCTGGAAACCCTGAAGGAGGTGAGTTGGGCGCTGCAAAAGTGGCTGAAAAAATATGACGGGGTGTTTAACCTGTCGGACGATTTACACTACGGACGCAACGAATATCATATTCGCTTAAAAGAT
>JBATHQ010000093.1:0-1983 GCA_049667005.1 Psychromonas sp. | reverse complement strand
TTACCGGTATGACTTGCAAATGAGGCTAATGCTTCTAATGAGCCGACTGCACCTTGATAATCTTTACCAAAGCTACTCGCCAGTGATAACCAAGTATCGCTATCTAAACCGAGCTGAGAAAGTAATTTAGGATAGTGATTTGAAATAGCACCGCGTTTATCTTCTCTTATAATACGACCACTCCAATCGACTAGTTCAATGTAATCCAATAATGAAAAGGGAATGACTTGAATGCTACCTTCGTGAGCATCACCCACAAAAGCAAATAATGGTTTTTTAATAAAAGGGTATGCGAGTGGTTTTTCTTTTTGTTGAGCAACGCCATGAATACGCTCATAAGCGGATGTATATTCAGAAGTTTCAACGCTATCACTCAGTTTGGCTCGTACTGGGTTTAAATCTACGTAAGCCATACAAGTCAATAAAGCATCTTCATCAAGCAACGCTTGAGATTTAAATCGCCCTTCCCAGAAGCGGCCTGAGCATTCATCTTCCTTATTGGCTTTGCGGGCAATGAATTCATTTAAGCAACGCATAAACCATGATATATCCGCTAAACGCCCTCTCCATCCATTGATGATAGTTAATGCCGCTTTGTTTTCTGCTTCCGAAGTGGTTTGCTCCGTTTGCCAACGTTCAACTACCACGGGTTTTGAATAGAGTTGGCACCATCGATCACATACATCTTCATTGCTTAAACTATCGTTAAGTTGTTCATCAATATGCAACACAAGATGATAATGGTTAGACATGATGGCATAAGCACAAATATCAATGTTAAAAATAGTAGCAAGGTAATGCATTCGTTCAACCACCCACTGTCGTCGGTGTTCAAATGACTTTTCCGTGTATTTATCTTCGCCACATAAATATGCACGGCGAACGCAACGGGAAATGCAATGGTAATAAGGCGTATCTGAAAGCGATACTTGGGATTGACGAGATTGAGTCATAACAAATTACCTCTTAGCATGCAAAACTGCATGATTAAAAGATAGATTGAAAATTAATACCAGTCAAAATTTGTGGGTGTCCATAACTTTCATTTTTTTTGGTCGCGTAGGACAAGATCCTTTAGGTCGCTTTATGAGAGAAGTACTTACTGATGAAAACGTCAATACTGATAATATGTTACTTGATCAAAACCAGCGTACTTCTACCGTGATTGTTGACATAGACGAATCAGGTGAACGCAGTTTTACCTTTATGGTCAAACCCAGCGCCGATCAATTTATGTTACCAAGCGACATTCCAACTTTTACTAAAAACCAATGGCTTCATGTTTGTTCAATTGCACTAGCAAATGAGCCAAGTCGAAGCAGTACATTTCAAGCAATGCAAAAAATTAAAGCTGCGGGAGGATTTGTAAGTTTTGATCCCAACCTACGCGACGAAGTTTGGGCCAATCAAAGTGAAATCAAACCGGTAGTCTTGAAAGCGGTGGCCATGGCCGATGTAGTTAAATTCTCCGATGATGAGCTGCTATTTTTAACTGAAACAGAGACTCTAGAAGCCGGTTTAACTGCTATTACTAAATATAACAATACCTTAGTGCTTATAACTCAAGGCGCAAAAGGTGCATTAATCGTCACAAAAAATAAACAAGAATTACTCAGCGGAAAGTCTGTAAAACCAGTTGATACAACAGGTGCGGGTGACGCATTTGTAGGTGGTTTACTTGCTTATCTTGCGCAAAATAATAATTGGAGTGAAATTGAACATCTTCGCCAAGCGGTAAAATGGGCAAATAGCTGTGGCGCATTAGCGACCACACAAAAAGGGGCTATGACGGCTTTACCTACTAAAAATGAACTTGAAAAATATCTACTTGGTTTATAATTTATTTTTGAAAAAAGTGACACCCGATCCAAAGCGCTTCATTGGATATATAAAGTTTAGTATTTGCCTATGCTCCTATTAACTGGCGCATAGGCAATTTTTACATAACGCTATTCGCAGCATGGTTAGAGCATTAGCATAAAT
>JBATHQ010000092.1:0-10575 GCA_049667005.1 Psychromonas sp. | reverse complement strand
CTGTCGTTCAATTCGCCTGGCCATTTTTTTGATCTTGCGCCGCCCAACCACTTTTAAAGCACCAGCTTGGAATGCACATCCCTGTGCATGCCAAGCTTAGTGGAAACAACAGAGGGCAAGCAGAGCTTAGCCCGCTCATGAGACTGAACTGCCATTCAATTCGCTCATCTTTCCACTTGCTAAAGTGTTTGTGAATCACAAGAAAAATGGGAGGGGAATATTGTAGCCACATTGTTTTGCGAAGTACTCAATGAAAGACTATCGGGTATTATTCTGGAAAAATTAAGTACGAATACTTAGCAATAAAACTTAATTGGTGTGTTTGTCATATTACTGAGTAGACCCCATTTCTCCTAAATTAGAGAATATTTTGTGAACGCTATTTTCAATCAATTAACGTGTATTTATTTGAAAAATGGTGACAAAGCCATTTATATAAGTTGAAAGCGATCATACTCTTTGATGTAGGTAGACCATTTTCATCTAAAAATGATTCGCCTTTAAAAGTAATAACGCCATGTTGTTCTGCAACATTTTGTACCTTGACACCTACGATAAAATCTTCATGCTCTGGTAACTGCGCATTTGCTAATACAATTAAGTCAGCACTTTTGATCGCTTGCTTGTCGTTACTCATTTGTTAATTCCTTCTCATCATACTAATTGCTAATTGAGTAATATATTATCCAGAGTCACGGGTAAATCGCAAGTGAAAGGAAATAGATATTATGGAGAATCTCTCCGCTGAAAAATCTGGGGTCTTTCATTTTGCACACAATGAAAGACCCTTGCTCTTCGAGCGAGTAAGAATCGGACACCCGACCCTTTTTGTTGAGATTCCGAGCTTATTTCTTTGAAAAAATAGTTTGATGCCCTTCTAATTTGTTGAACAAGTTCAATGCAGTCATTGCCTGAATTTAATGAGTGTTTTTATCGATCGCTATGAGCCCAACCATAATCAATTATAAAAGCGCCATTATTTCTGCAATAACGATTATTAAAACCAATGAAAAAGGATAAACAGCAGCATAAGCAATTTGTGGCGCTTCAGATTCGGTCATAGAATCCGCAGCACTTAATCCTGGTGTTGATGTCATTCCACCTGTCAACGCACCTAAAATAGATAAAAAATTAATTTTTAGAAAAAAGCGCCCAACAAGAACCGTCACAATCATTGGAATTAATGTTATAGCTGCCCCATAAATAAATAAAACAGCGCCATGTTCCTGAATAGCAGGCACCAAACTCTCCCCTGCACTCAAACCTACAGGTGTTAAAAACATTAAAAGTCCAAGCTGCCGTAATATTTGATTTGCAGGACTTGATAAGTTCCAGATCACGCCTGCAAATTTGCCTTTCCAACTTAAAAATATAGAGGCTAAAAGCACACCTCCTGTTAGCCCTAATTTAAAGTGTAGACTTCCTAATGGAATAGCAAGCGCCCCAACTAAAACGCCTATCGCAATACCAAATGCAACCGGTAAAAAACTAGTTTGTCCGACACGTTTTAAACTATCTCCAAAAAGTTGTGTAACAGCAGGCACGTTGCCTTTAGAAGAAGAGATTAAAATTTTATCACCGTATTTTATTCGAGTAGTAGGATGCGGTGCCAAGTCGATACTTGCCCTTCTTATACGAGTTATCGTGGCAGAGTAGTTTTCTAAAAGATTAAGCTCTTGAATTGTTTTGTTTACAACACTATTGTTACTTACCACGTACCATTTTATTTCATACAATCCGCTACTTGGAATTTCTATATCCGTAACCTTACCTAACAAAATCTCTATTCTAGCTAACGCATTTACCGTTCCTACTGCTTTTATTATGTCTCCTGTTTCTAATACCGTACTACTTGTTGGTGAAATAGGAAGTTGATTAGGTTTCATAATCCGTGAAATATTCGCCTTGGTCATAAAACGTATTTTCAACTCTCCAAGCGTTTTCCCGTTTACATTTTCATTAGCAATAATCAAATTTTTATTTATCACTGGCGGCGTGTTAGAACGTGATTTTGCCGCAAAGTTTTCCTCTTCATTTTTCATGTCTACTCTAAATAAGACAGGTGCTAATTTTACAAATAAAATCACCCCCAAAACCCCAAATGGATAAGCAATACCATAACCTATAGATGCTAATGGAGAGTTAGAAGCTTCAATAGATGCCGCCAAACCAGGTGTTGATGTTAATGCACCCGTTAACAAGCCACTCATCATATTCATATCTACATCATAAATATAAGCAATAGCCACTGCTGTTATTCCGCCTGTCACAACAGTCGTTCCGGCAAGCACAAGCAGTGTTGTACCCTGTTCTTTAAATGAACTAAAAAACGAAGGGCCAGCCTGCATCCCTATAGTGTAAATAAATAATACCAATCCAACACTTTGTATGATCGGAGGAATACTAAAGTTTACGCCGTATAAGTTGTATAGATAGCCAAAGAAAATAGCGACAAATATAACCGCTGATGTGTCAAAACTAATTCCTTTTACTCGCACATTACCAATTGCTGTTCCAAGACCAATAACTAGAAATAATACGAAGTAGTCTTTGGTGAGTAATTCTGTAATAAGTTCCATGAATAATACCTATTTTTGAAAATTTCATTTAAGCCCATAAAGATATACGTTTGCATAATTGGGTTATATGATTAATGTCACATAAAGTACTGACAATGCTAATTAAATTTACAACCGGTGGAGATAACTCAGGTTGAGGGAAATTTGGTGCCTAGTCTTTCATTTTGTACACAAAAAATCTGCAAAAAATCTGGGGTCTGATTGTGTTTGCTGTAGACGATGATCTGACTGGCTATTTGACAGACGAAGTAAAAGTTTTTGCTGATCATGCTATTCGACCAAAAACAGGACGAACAATTTTCTACACCTCTTGACTGCGTTGGGGTTGATATGTGCTAGACGGATTTGGCAGAATCTTGAGTTTCTTTGGCATCTTTGAGTATTTTTAAGCCGCCGCGAATAACGATTATTGATATTACGGTGCCAACAACTAAGTCTGGATATCGACTGCCAATAGCAGCAACAAGTACACCGGAAACAATGACGCCTATATTGGCAATGACATCATTAGTTGAAAATATCCAAGAAGCTCTCATATGCACCCCGCCTTCTCTATGCTTGGAGATGAGTACAAGGCATATGATATTGGCCAGCATTGCAATAGCGCCGACTATTATGATTAAAGTGCTTTGCGGCTCACTACCGAATAACAATCGCCTGAATACTTCAAATAAGACTCCTAAGCCTAATATAATTTGAAGGTACCCGCTGACCCTAGCCGCCTTAGCTTGCTGAACTACACCTTTCCCGACAACATACAAAGAAAGGCCATAAACAGTGGCGTCTGCAAGCATATCAAGTGAATCAGCAATCACCCCTGTCGATTGTGCCAACCACCCCAAAACCAGTTCAATGATAAACATAAATGCATTTATAAATAGTAGAGTAATAAGAGTTTTTCTCTCTAATCTCTCAACCTGCTCTGCTCCGCAACCACAATCTGACATTTTATCTCCTACCTCTAAGTAGCAAACCTTAAAGCTCACTGGCGCTAAGTACGAGCGTCCGGTGCAGTGCCTTGTTGGACGCCTATTTCGATCAATGCTTCACGGAATTGATGAGCCCTGTTGGTGTTAAATCGGAATTCAATTAAACCATCCCAACCTTCTCGAAAGTCTGATGACTCGAACGAAAGACACAATTTATCTTCATTTAAGATGTCGACATACAGATTTGCTATCTTCGGATCACTAACAGAGATGTTGATTTGACGTTTCCCGTATGTGTAGCTAATCACTCTCTCTTGCGTCACCACAAGACAACCAGAAAATCCCTCGGTACGATGACGATATCGCTTCCTGGGTCCATTGACATGCTTTGCTATGAACCACCCACTCATCCCTTCATCGGAGACAACAATACCTTCATTATGAAGCAGTGAGAGCAAGTTCTTAGGGACAGAACCAAGTCCAAATAGTCGATACAAATACGTCTTTTTCATTCGTTTCTTTTTGCGCTTAACAGTGTATTAGATTGGATGCTCATTAATACGCAAACACAATCTATTTAATAAGGTGGTTTTATAACAAAATTAATCTTTTGAAACAGCATGTTAGATCATGCTTTGCGCACGAATTTGATATTAGTTTTACGAGGAAAATGAGAAATGCTCTTATAGAGGTCTCTGTGAGTGCTTTATATTTTAAAATAACTCAATCTTTTCAATATGTTAATTAATTTATTTTGTAAAAAACGTGCAAAAGTTGCTCTATAAGAACACCTCGATGATGACAGGGTAGAGGTTTGAAGCCGAATGTGTGTTGCGTACCGCTATGGGCCAATTATTAGGTGCGCAAAGCACACCCTACGCTGTGCATTTCATGCACCGAGCATTGACTCGGGAATCTTTGTAAGTACAAGGTGTTAAGGAGGAGTAGGTCATTTATTAAGATGAGATTCCCGCCAAAAGACTGCGGGAATGACGATTTGCCCAAAAGCCCTTCCGCTATTAGCAGATCATTCATTTTTTGCTCTTATAATAATCGCTTACATTACAAGTACGTGTATTATTACCAATAAAATAAAAGCTTAACAAGGAAGGGTCAAAATGCCAGGGTTAGAATCAATCATGCTTTATATCGCGTTAGGTTCATTTGTCGGCGTAGCAGCGGGTCTATTAGGTATTGGTGGAGGAGGGATAATCGTGCCTGCACTGACCACTATTTTTCTTATGCAGGGAATGCCGCAAAATGAGGTGGTGCATATGGCACTGGGTACTTCGATGGCGACCATCATTGTCACATCTTTTTCCAGTTTGAGGGCTCACCATAAGCGGGAAGGAGTGATATGGGAAGTGGTTAAACTGATGACTCCCGGAATCTTGCTAGGCACTTTTCTGGGCACATTTTTAGCTTCAATGTTAAGCTCATTTTATCTGGCAATATTCTTTTCTATTTTTATGGCTTATGTTTCCGTACAGATGTTTTTAAACAAAAAACCAAAACCAAGTAGACAACTTTTACCCTCATGGGCACAATTTTTATCAGGATCTTTTATCGGTGCAATTTCTGCAATGGTTTCCATCGGCGGAGGCTCTTTAAGTGTTCCTTATTTAGTGTGGCAAAATATTGATATCAAAAAGGCGATCGGTACCAGCGCGGCCATTGGGTTCCCGATAGCGTTAAGCGGGACGTTGGGATACATAATAAATGGCTGGCATCATACCAATCTTGATAATTTAACCTTTGGATACATCTCATTACCTGCTTTTTTTATCATCGCATTTTTCAGTTATTTCACAGCACCATTAGGTGTCAAGTTAACTCACCTACTGCCAATAAAAATAACCAAAAGAATCTTTGCATGTTTACTTATTTCATTAAGTATCAAGATGTTGAGCTCTTTCATTTAGAAAACATAAATGCAAAAATGGAAGCCCCTCGGTACGCTACTTATTGGACTGAAAGCTCAGTAATTTTCTTATCGTTATATATTAATTTATTTTCTTTTATGACTAATGCGCCATGTTTAACTAATGATGATACAAGTGAGTTTGTTATGTCTGGTGTATCTTTGAATTTAGTTTTAATGCTATTTAACAATGTTTCTTTTTTTGCCGGTCTATTCTCTTTGTATGAGACTAAATGAGCACAATAAACCTGTATTGATGATGGTTCAGGTTTATTGACCTTGGAACTTGAAATAGGATGGACGCTTGTTTTCTCTTCTTTTCTAACACCCACTCGCTCAGCGGTACGATTTTGACTGTTTAATAAATTAACAACATGATCTAAATCTGTATCATCGGACATAATGACAAAATGCGATTGTTCAGGCAGTTGTTGCATCAACATACCAGCGAAGAAACAGATACCGAAATCAGCAGAATTTTTACCGACAGTCGCCATTTTGTAAATTTTCAATCTATCGTTATTAATAGTGTCGTTGAGTGGTATAAGCCAATCGAGGGGAATTTTTGCCGTTGAATGCGCATAGCAAATAACGACTTGAGTGTAATCAATAAGGCTTTTCTGTAACTGTTGGATCTGATGCGGGCAATTCTCCAGATCAATTAGTAATATTTTCGATTTCTCCAAATCCTTTTCAATGGCAGGTAATGCAGTATTTCCATCTGTCATATAAATTACTCCATGTAGATAAACAGGCCCTAAAAGTTTAACACCACAAAAACTGATAAAAAAATCGACATCCATCGATTAACACTCACTCAATCAACACAATAATTATTATAAGTTTTAGGGTATCCGTTGTGATAAGAACTTCACTCCTGAATTATTTTTCACAATTTACTATGAACAAGCAGAACGGTCTTGTTTAACGCCCGAATAATGTGTCGACTTTACGACGGCTATCCTTGCTCGCCTTATAGGTTAGACGTTACTGTATTAGGTTTTGCAACTTAAGCCAATCCATCACTTTGATAGAGCCTAGAGAACAGAGGAATTTATTCTCATAACCAATAAAATCAATTTCCTCTATTTCAGCATCGGGTAATAGTTCTCCGTTAAAATCTGCAAAATAACAGGTTAACTTAACAAAAGTGTCGTTACTTTTGCCATCCGCCTGGGCTGTAAATGTTTGTGCATATTTAATTGAGCCGGGCATTAAATCGACAGAAATTTCTTCTTTAATTTCGCGCACCAGAGCTTGTTCATCTGACTCCCCCTCTTCACGCTTGCCACCAGGAAGATAGAAAAGCGCTTTATTTTTAGAACGGGCACTCAACAGTTTGCCTTCACGAATATACAACCATGCTAATTTATCAATTTCTTTTTTCACAAATACTCCAAATGCGGGTGAACACGGTAAAATAGCTCACCGTGTATTAAAGCGCACTTTCAGTGAATATTTTATACCACCTCATAGCAAGCGTTATCTATATTAAGCCCCTTGCTAGATTAGTTAATGGTTAATGCTGCTTAGTATCGCCAGCTACTTTATCCATGTAAGCAAAGATCAGCCCTGAGAAAACAAAGGTCAGATGAATGATAACTTTCCACATGATCAGATTGGATTGCTCATCCGAAAGGCCATCTGGAAGATTCATAAACGTTTTTAACAGGTCGATTGCCGAGATCGCAACAATTGCGCCGATCACTTTTAGTTTGAGTCCTGAAAAATTAACCTTGCCCATCCACTCAGGACGGTCTTCATTAGTGCCCACATTGATTTTCGAAATGAAAATTTCGTAGCCACTAAAAATAATCATCAGCAATAAACTGCCCACCAGTGATAAATCGACTAACGCCAAGATACCGATCACGACATCACTTTCCGACATGGAGACAACATGACTGGCGATATGCCAAAATTCCTGAGCGAATTTCACAAACAACAATACAATACTAAGCACCAACCCCACGTAAAAAGGAGCCAGCAACCAGCGACTTTTAAAAATGGTTTCTTCTAATGCAATTTCAATTTTGTTCGACATGTATTCCTCGGTTATAGATAATTGATAAAGGTAGTTAAATTACGTAGACCATTGTACAAGTTTTTACCCTTAGTGTTCATTTTTCAACAACATGAGGTAATGTTTTAGCCAAAAATTAGCATACAAGACCACCCTCATTGCAGATGTTAACAGACAATCTGTGCTTAAAGCTATCCCGGCTAATGCAACACAGTGGATAAATTTATCATAAGCCATAGGATAATCTTCTAAGGGATCTTTTTTCGAATGACACTGCTTGCAGGTGGTGTAATTTTTCAGCAGATTTCGGCAATTGTAGTGCGCTTAAGTCGCTCTAATCTGAGATTGCTTATCGGCTAAACAGCATAAACTACTTTGAACGTGCATCTGTTTTTCGACGATATATGCGTAAAAGATAAAGGCCGAATTTACATTCGACCTTTTAAATGAGCGGTGAAAATAATAAGTGACGTATTATTTATTAATCAGACAACCTGCATTACCAGATAGCTGGTATATCCAACATAACCCGCGAGTAGTATTCCCCCCTCACGGCGACCAATACGTAAACCGCTCCAGGCAAACGGTAATACCATCAAAGCAAAAATCAGCATGGCGACAAAATCTATATCGTTAAATCCGTCTGCAGATACGGGCTGGATTAACGCGGTTGCGCCCAAAATACCAAGCACGTTGAAAATGTTTGAGCCAACAACGTTACCGATGGCAATATCACTTTGACCTTTAAGTGCAGCCATCACCGAGGTGACAAGTTCTGGCATGCTGGTACCAATAGCCACAATGGTTAAGCCGATAATCACTTCACTAATCCCAAACTGTTTGGCTAAATCCACAGCACCATTAACAAAGATTATGCCGCCACCGACCAACATTGCGATACCAACAATAATGAATGCTATCGATATCCCGGGGTTTTGCGGAGTAGTATCAACATCAAGTTCTTCCGGATTATTTTTAGCGCTGATATAGCTAAAGACTAAATAGCCAACAAGTGAACTGAACAAAATAGCGCCGTCGATAAAGCTCACTACACCATCGAGCAGTAAAAACCACATTAAGGTCGAGGCGCCGATCATAATGGGAATGTCGCGCTTCACCATTTGAGATTGCACTGTAATAGGGCGAATCAAGGCTGTAACCGCTAAAATTAGACCGATATTGACAATATTGGAACCGACAACATTACCCAGGGCGATCCCTGAATTGCCTGCCAATGCCGCTTTTATACTCACCGCTAACTCAGGGGCACTCGTACCAGCTGCCACAATAGTTAAGCCTATAATAAGTGGCGCAATCCCTAAACGAAGCGCTATTGCACAAGATCCGCGCACCAGAGCCTCTGCGCCAAAGGTTAAAATGATAAAACCGCCAATAATGGATAACGCAATTAACATGGATGTATCTTCCTGATTGATGTTGTACAGCGATCTGATTATCGCTGCATAGTGGATTGCGCGTATAGTGACTGAAGATGTAAAAAAAATACATGCCTATTGCATGTATTTTTTTGATTTAACGGTAAATATATATGACTTGATGATACTGATTCATTCGCAAGTCTTAGCGCATTATTGCTACCTCTTTGTAATCTGGAAGATAGCTACTCCATCCTGCTGCAACCTGCTTGCAAATAATCCAACAGCGGATTTCTTGTCATTGACCGGCACTGCCTTTACGATGACTGTTCCAGCATATTGCGGATAACGTAACACAATATTCCGCCATTTGAGAAATAGTCAAACTCATTAGCGGTATCAATTCTCACATCAAACTCAATATCCTTTTTATTACCGTCAGCCTCAACCTGCACCACTATCTGCTTTTGACCAGCCTCAACCGCGGGCAGGGAAAATAGCTCCTGGCCTGACAAGCCATGTGACTGTGCACTTTCACCCGGCTTAAACTGCAGTGGCAATATCCCCATACCAATTAAATTAGAGCGATGTATGCGTTCATAACTTTGTGCCATAACGACTTTAACCCCCAGTAATGCAGGACCTTTCGCTGCCCAGTCACGACTGGAGCCCGTGCCGTACTCTTTACCCGCTAATACCACGCTGCTTACATTATCTTGTTGATATCTCATTGCCGCGTCATAAATCGACATCTGCTCATTTGACGGATAATGCGTGGTGACACTGCCTGTTGTGCCCGGCGCTAACTGATTTTTAAGTCGCACGTTGGCAAACGTGCCCCGCATCATCACCTCATGATTGCCGCGGCGCGAACCGTAGGAGTTGAAATCTTTTTCCTCTACACCTTGCTCCCGTAAATAATCTGCCGCCGGGCTGGCAGTTGCAATAGAGCCGGCAGGTGAAATATGGTCGGTGGTGATACTGTCTTGCACTTTAACCAGACAACGTGCCTGTTGAATTGGCTTGATAGCATCGGCTTTTGCGGTCATCCCTTCAAAAAATGGCGGGTGCTTAATGTACGTAGAATCCGGCCAACTATAGATACTGTCATCGCCGGACAACAGCGAATTCCAGGCATCATCTCCAGTAAACACATCGGCGTATTTTTCGGTAAATATAGAGCGGGAAATCGATGCCGCAACGACCTCTTTTACTTCTTGATCCGATGGCCACAAATCTTTTAGAAACACATCATTGCCATCTTTGTCCTGGCACAACGGGCCATTGGCAACATCTATGTCCATATTGCCGGCAATGGCATAGGCGACAACCAACGGCGGTGAAGCCAAGTAATTTGCCGCGATGTCGGCGTGAATTCGGCCTTCAAAATTTCGATTGCCCGACAGCACCGAGGTGACCGACAGGTTATTGTCTTTTATTGCCTGAGCAATTTCATCCGGTAATGGACCAGAATTACCGATACAGGTGGTACAGCCATACCCCACCAGATTAAAACCTAACGCTTCCAGATCATCCATTAAGCCGGCATTTTGTAGATACTGAGTCACCACTTGAGACCCCGGTGCTAAAGAGGTTTTCACCCAGGGCTTGGACTTTATGCCCCGCTTTGCAGCGTTTCTCGCCAGTAAACCGGCGGCAACCAAAACCGAAGGGTTAGAGGTATTGGTGCAACTGGTAATGGCGGCGATGACTACCGCGCCATTTTTTAATTCAAACTCTTCATTAC
>JBATHQ010000091.1:0-6467 GCA_049667005.1 Psychromonas sp. | reverse complement strand
TACAGTGTGATGCCCATGTTAGTTGCGGTTATCGGACTGGTTGGCCTCTTTCAGGCCGCCGTTAGCCCGCAGATGCTGCACTCTCTTTTTGGCGGATCCCCGCTGCAAGATACGCTTACAGGTACTGTTATCGGGGCAGTGTCTGTTGGACAGCCTGTTTTCAGCTATATCATCGGTGATGAACTACTTGAACAGGGAATTTCAATCTACGCCGTCAGCGCATTTATTCTCTCCTGGGTAACCCTTGGTATAATTCAGTTACCGTTAGAGTGGGTTATTTTCGGCCGTTCTTTTACTATTCTCCGGAATCTGCTTAGCTTTATTGCCGCCCTGCTTATCGCCTCGGCCACCGCTGTCACTTTGAGTTTACTGTCATGAACTTGATAAAAAAAACCGCTAAACCAAAAAACCGAAGTGGATGGATCATGCTCACTATTACCTTGATTTTATATGCTATAACGTTTTTTTCAGATCCTTCTGTAGCGCTCTCTGCAGTGAATAAAAGTTTGGTTTCTCTTAAGATGGTCGCCCCTATACTGCTCGTTGTCTTTTTACTGATGGCATTATTAAACAGCTTTATTAAGCCGAAAAAGATTGCTAAATATCTGGGTCAAGAGAGTGGTTTGAAAGGTGAGATAATTGCGCTTACTGCGGGAGTTGTTAGCCATGGTCCAACTTATGTTTGGTATCCAATATTACAAGAGTTACGAAACCATGGTGCGCGTGATGGTCTGATCGTTGCTTTTTTATACGCTCGGGCAATAAAACTACCGTGGTTACCGATGATGATCGGTTATTTCGGCATAGCATTTACGCTGATATTGACAGTTTATATTTTATTGGCCGCATTGCTGCAGGCTGTTATCGTCGATAAACTTGCCGTGAAATAGGCAAGCATTATCGGCCCTCTGTCAAAACTCATATATCTCTTCAAGCAGGTTTAAAAGCGGCAGAAACAGCATTTCTACTTCTGCAATATCTATCCGGCTCTGATTAGGAAAGAAAAAGTGGCTGTTGCGGTTACGGCGGGTACGGATAATGACGTAGAACATTTCACTTATCAGTTTCGCCTTGTCCAGATCAAGGGATATCTTTTCAAAAAGTTTATTTTCAGCATATTTTAACGCCATACTGGCTGATCCTGTATTGATCTCTGCCACATAAGTTATCTCTAATTTCCTGAGTGCGCCGTCCAGCCATGCATTGCTCAGTGCAGTGACTTGTTCACCATATTCGCCATGGGATCGTTTTTTGAAAAAAGGGATATTATGCTTTAGCAGGCAAGCTTTGAGTAACACCTCAGCAGCAAGGGAGATATTGCGCCAGAAATCCACCGCTTCAAAGGGGCTATATGCACGAATATTGGCAAGTTTATAAGTACCGTTTTCGTAGCTGATCACATTTTGACAGGTCGACAGATGGATAGCATAGCGGTGATTTTCCTGTGCAATATTGCTGATATCAATATCCATCACCCTTCCTCCAGAAAAAACCAGCAGCTATCTGCTAGTGAAAACTTTTTAGCTCAGTGAGTTGGTCTGAAAGTACAAAACAAAGCGGTTACTCTCATGATAGTCGCTTATTGAATACAGGTCTTTTAAGGACACTTTTAACACATTAAAAACATCTCTCCTATCGTTCCTATTGCTCAAACGTCCAACAACTGATTATCGATTATTGATTTGCTGTAAGTTGCTAACTACATTTAGTTTATACCCAAACTACTTGGAGATGCACAGGCACCATCGTCGGGGTGGTCAGCATTTTTGGAGCTTTAAATGGAAACTACCTTCTGGACTGCGCTTGCCACTAGCTCACTGGCCGCAATTGTTACTACAATAGGCATTTATACGATACGTAATTTTGTTGATTGGGGGCAACGTAATATCACCTATTTTATGTGTTTTGCAGCTGGCGTTCTGATCTCCGCCTCATTTCTGCATATCATCCCAAAATCATTCGCAATGAATGCCCATGCCCCGACCTTCCTACTGCTAGGATTTTTTGGTTTGCACCTGTTCAATCGCTTTATCACTGCTTTTGTGTGCCAGAAAGATCCTGAAAAAGAGCAATACGGTATAGGACTTACTCCTATGATAGGGATTGGCTTCCATTCGCTGATAGATGGGATGGTTTATTCTATAGCGTTTACTGTCAGTATATTTACTGGGTTTATTGCCACAACGGGGATGGTGTTACATGAATTTCCGGAAGGTATCATCACCTATCTGTTATTAGTAAGGGGCGGGTTTAAAGAGCGAAACGCGATGATCCTGGCTTTTTTTGCCGCAGCCCTGACCACTCCGATTGGTATGCTTATCTCCTACCCGCTGATCAGTACAATTGACAAACCGCTGTTGGGAGCCTTGTTATCATTATCAGCAGGGGCTTTGATTTATGTCGGTGCAACACATCTTTTACCTAAAGCGGAGCAGGAGCATAAACGCTATAGTGTTGTTGCATTAGCTGGTGGCGTGCTGGTAGCCATCATTATTGTTCTCTCAAAAGCTTAGGCTCTGTTGATAGATGTTGAAAATACTGAACCTGTTGATAAATTATCTTCAAAAATGGCTTTTAGAACACCCTGCACCGGTTATTTACTGACAGCGATAGAGCGGCGAAACAGCGCCAGGCTGGCGGATAAGAAGATAAAACCAAGGCCGATAATGGTCAGCAACTGCGGCCAAATTATGTTAAAGCCGGCTCCCCGGAAAGCCACAGCCTGAAAAAAAGCCATGTAGTGGCGCGAAGGAAAGAACCAGGTTAGTGGCTGAATGATAGCAGGCTGACTCTCAATCGGAGTCAAGCCGCCTGAGAGCATCATCATCGGTATGATCACCATCATTAACAACAGCGCGAACTGTGCCATAGTACGCGCGATGGTGCCGAGAAAGATGCCAATCGCAGCGGAGGCAAACAGGTAGATAGCCGTGCCGCCAAATAGCAGCCATGGCGATCCGGCAATCGGCACATCGAGCAACCCTTCGACAACAAACAGCATCGAAAACATAAATGCAACCAGAATGATCAGGCCGTTGGCCCAGACTTTAGAAATAGCGATTTGAAACGAGGTTAACGGCATAACTAGAAGGTGTTCGATAGTCCCATGTTCACGCTCACGCAGTAATGCAGCTCCCGTCAGTATAATGATCAGCAAGGTTATCTGATTGAGCAGCGCATTGATCGCACCGAACCACATCCCCGTACCATTGGGGTTAAAAGCACGTCGTTGGATCAGCGTTACAGGGTAAGTGGTCGTCTTGTCGGAACGATTTACAAAATGATTTACCTCGTTAGTGATGATGCTTTGAATATAACTGTTACCCAGACTCGCCTGTGATACCGCAGTGGCATCAATATCAATTTGCACACTGGGCTGGCGGCCCTGACGGATATCTTTTTCGAAACTGGGCGGAATGCTCACAACAAACATAAAGCGATCATTGTCCATTGATTGATCGACTTCGTCAGGTGCAATCAACTCAGGTGTCTTAAAATAGGGAGGATAAAGTGCATCGGCAATACTCCGTGAAAGACTCGAGTGATCTTCGTCAACAATCGCAATCGATGCATTGTTTACCGACTCACTCATCGCCGTCGCCTGCGAATAGATATCTATCGTAAACGCAAAAATGATCAGCCCAACCACGAAAATGTCAGCAAAAACGCTGCGTAACTCTTTGATACCGAGCCAGAATATATTGACCCATGTTTTCATCATTTAGGCCTCCTGTTTTTTCAAAATAGCGGCCGCCATCAGCAAAAAGATCGGTCCAAAAAGCGTTAGTACAAGAAGGTCAGCGGTCAGTTCCGAGAAGCTTAATCCTTTCGTGAACGCCGCAACACTCAAATGCATATAATAGGTTGCCGGCCAGATTGAGCCTATTAAATGCCCGACTCCTTCCAGCGTAGAGGTTGGCTGGATCATTCCGGAGAACTGAATGGTTGGCATCAGCGACAAAATAGATGTGGCAAAAATAGCGGCAACTTGTGATTTTGTAACGGAAGAAATAAGCAACCCGAAACTGGTTGAAGCGCAAACATACAAAAAGGCACCGACCGTCAAACCTAATAAACTGCCGTTCAAGGGTACCTGCAACAAAAAGATGACCAGCAGCGTCAGAATAACAAAGTTAGCCATTCCGATACCGATATAGGGAAGTTGCTTGCCGATCAGGTACTCGAGTCGATTTGTCGGTGTGACATAAAAGTTGGTGATCGTGCCAATCTCTTTCTCACGTGAGATACTCACTGCCATCAAAATTGCAGGGAAAAAAAGCAGCAGCATAGCCGGCGTTTTCGGCCCGATCGAATAGATGGTTTCAAAGGACGGATTATAACGATAACGAGATTCAAGTGAAATATTGTATGCTGCACTTGCATCGATACCAGCGTTGGTGGCAAGTTCAGTAAGATAACTGATGTGACTACCAGCCACATAACCCGCTATCGTGCTTGCCCGCGTTGTATTAGCGCCATCAATCCATGTAGAAACTGTTGTGTTTTCGCCTTTTTTTAGATCCATTCCAAAGCCGGGCGGGATCTCTATCGCCAGGGTGATGTCATTAGACTTCAAGCGCCGTTCAAGTTCATCTTTGCTGTGCAATGCTGGCTGTTCGATAAAATATCGCGAGCCTTCAAAATTACTCAAATACTGACGACTCTCCGGCGTTTGGTCCAGGTCAAGCGCGGCATAGCGCAGATCTTCAACATCGAGCGAAACACCATAGGCGATAACGATCAGCAAAATAGCACTACCAAAAAAAGCAAAAGCCAGACGCACCGAGTCGCGCATCACTTCCATTGTTTCAAGATAACTGTAAGCCAACAGACGATGAATACTGAAACCGCGGAAGGTTGTTCCACCTGATTGCTTTAAGGTCAACCCGGGTGAGACTTGATCTATTGTTGTACTCTCTTTGTTGGTTTCACCGATGGCATCTTCGATATAACTAATAAAAGCTTCTTCTAGCGAAATGGCGCCCTTCGCTTCGACTATATGCTGAGGTGTATCGCAAACCAGCACCTCACCGGCGTTCATCAGTGAAATTCGGTCACAACGCAGTGCCTCGTTCATAAAGTGGGTGGAAATAAAAATAGTCACCTTATCCCGGCGAGACAATTCAATCAGTAACTCCCAAAAGCTATCCCGGGCAACCGGATCGACTCCGGAAGTTGGTTCATCGAGGATCAGCATTTCGGGCTCATGAATAACCGCAACAGCAAGCGAAAGACGCTGGCGCATACCAAGGGGGAGCGATGATGCCAGCGTATTGATCTGCTCACGCAAACCGAAACGTTCTACCAGCGTCGCAATGCGCTCGGCAGTTTTTACAGGGGTGAGATGGAATAACCGCGCATGCAGCGTTAAATTTTGCTGTACAGTTAACTCACCATAAAGCGAAAATGCTTGAGACATAAAACCAACACGGTTACGCATCTCCAGGTTACTGGCATCCACAAGTTTACCGAACAGAAATGCTTCGCCCTCGGAAACCGGCAGCAACCCGGTGAGCATCTTCATGGTGGTCGTTTTTCCGCAACCATTTGAGCCGAGAAAGCCAAAAATCTCACCTGCCTGAATTTCGAAGCTGACGTTGTTAACGGCAGTAAAGTCGCCGAAGCGTCGGGTTAATCCGTTGGCTTTAATAGCCGGAGTTCCCGCAAACCTCTCCAGCGGTGGAATACGCAATTGACCATTAGCTCCGCGTTTTTCCTTTGGTAATAGCCGTACAAAAACCGTTTCGAGATCTTCTGCAGCGGTTTTGCTTTTAAGCATTTGTGGTGTGCCAGTGTCAAGAATATGCCCGTCGTCCATCGCCACCAACCAGTCGAAACCCTCCGCTTCGTCCATATAAGCGGTGGAAACAAGCACGCTCATGGTTGGGCGCTCGCTGCGGATTGCCGCGATTAACTGCCAGAATTGACGGCGTGAGAGCGGATCAACGCCGGTCGTCGGCTCGTCTAAGATCAGCAAATCAGGATCATGAATCAGCGCACAGCACAGCCCGAGTTTCTGTTTCATACCACCCGACAGTTTACCCGCGGGCCGCGATAAGAAGGGAGCAAGTCCTGTTGCATTAGTTAGCCGGCCAATACGTGTGTTGCGCTCAGCGGGTCCCTGCCCAAACAGTTTGCCAAAGAAATCGAGATTTTCTTCAACACTGAGTTCGGCATAGAGGTTTTTGCCCAGCCCCTGCGGCATGTATGCGATGCGCGGGCCAATGGCGTTGCGATGAGCGGCCGATGCCATGTCGCCGCCAAGTACTTCAAGGTGGCCTAGCTGCAGCTTGCGCGCCCCCGAAATCAGCCCCATCAAGGTCGACTTGCCAACTCCGTCCGGCCCAAGCAGCCCCACCATCAGACCGGCAGGGATATCTAAAGTGATATCGTCGACAGCATGTCTTTTTTGATAGAGATGTGTGACCCCCTTAATACGTACGACTGAGTTGTTTTGTTCAATCATG
>JBATHQ010000090.1:0-10744 GCA_049667005.1 Psychromonas sp. | reverse complement strand
TAATAACGCGTTATTAAGCAATAACGTGAATAGAAGATGTATTAGTAGTTCCTTCGGCAACTAGTGCGCCAGATACCATAACAACTTTATCACCAGAAGTTACTAGGCCAAGTTCTTTAGCCATGTCCATACCAAGTTGGTAGAAATCTTCCATTGTAGCTTGTTGTTCAATTACTTTAGCTGAAACACCTTTTGTTAATGCAAGTTGTTGAGCTGTTTTTGGATTGCTGGTTAACGCCAAAATCTTAGTCGTTGGGAAGTATTTACGTAGTGAACGTGCAGACTTACCAGCGCCTGTTGCGACGATAATTAGTTTAGCATGTACCTGTTCAGCATTTTGCACTGCACCGCTACAAACCGCTTCAGTAATACGAAGATCTTGTTCAGCAACATTAAGTCTAACTGGCATAACGTTATCAGTACGTTCACAGATAGTTGCCATGATTTCAACAGCTTCTGCAGGGTATTTACCTTTAGCACTTTCACCTGAAAGCATTACAGCATCAGTACCGTCTAAGATTGCATTGGCAACGTCACCCGCTTCAGCGCGTGTTGGACGTGGGTTTTTGATCATAGAATCAAGCATTTGTGTTGCAGTAATAACAGGTTTACGTGCAGCGTTGGCTTTTTCGATCATCATTTTTTGTGCGAAGATTACTTCTTCAACAGCAATTTCCACACCTAAGTCACCACGAGCAACCATGATAGCGTCAGATACAGCTAAGATTTCATCAAAATTATCGACACCTTCTTGGTTTTCGATTTTAGAAATAATTTGGATGTTTTCGCCACCGTTCGCTTTTAATAGTTCACGGATTTCTAAAACGTCTTCTTTCTTACGAATAAATGACGCGGCAATGAAATCAACTTGTTGCTCACAACCAAATATTAAATCACCTTTATCTTTAGCAGAAATAGCGGGTAACTTAACTTTAACGCCTGGAAGGTTAACACCTTTGTTTTCGCCTAACTCACCAGTGTTCATTACTTCACAAACAACGTCTGTATCAGTGATACGTTTAACGGTCATTTCAATTAAACCGTCGTCTAATAATACAGTGTTACCGACAACTAGGTCATTGGTTAAGTTTTCGTACGTTACTGCAACGCGAGTATTATCACCAACAACAGTTTGATCTGTTGTTAAGGTAAACTCTTGACCTGCAGTTAGCATTACGTCATCACCATTTGCAAGTTTAACAGTACGGATTTCCGGACCTTTAGTATCTAATAAAATAGCAACATTTTTGCCGGTTTCCTGGCAAATTTCACGTAGTTTAATAATACGACCACCGTGTTCGTCAAAATCACCGTGAGAAAAGTTAAGGCGCATAACGTTCATGCCATTAGTAACTAGTTTACCTAGCATCTCTTTTGATTCTGATTTTGGTCCAATCGTACAAACTATTTTAGTTTTTCTCACCGTTATTCTCCAAGAGGGGTTGTGTATATTAATACAAGGTTGAATAAATACAGGTGTATTTACCACCATCTGTATTCAGTTGGCGCATTTTACAAGAAATTAGTTAATAAAAAATGATTTAGAATCAATTAATTTCTGTTTTTTTGATTTGCAGGCAATTTAGGGGTTTTTTTTGGGGGAAATTAATTTAATATTAAATATAATTGTCTTCTATCGCGCAGCACGTTGAGAGTCAATACTTCCGATGAGGTGGCGATAAACTCGCTTAATTCAGTCAAGTTACGGATACGTTTACGGTTAATGCCAATAATAACATCTCCTTGCCGTAACCCATAATTTTCAGCAATCGAGTCCTGTTCAACTGCCGAGACCAACACACCGTTGTTTTTATTTTTACCTTGCTGATTGATTAATGTCGCACCGCTTAAAGAGGGATGAAATGTTTGCGTCTGCAATTTTATTTCATTATTAGTTGGTGCAGCTTTCAGTGTTGCGTTAATGATAAGCACTTTGCCGTTGCGAATGATACCCAGTTCAATTTTTTTACCAACGCTTAAACTGCCAATTTTGGCGCGTAAAGCAGAAAAAGAGCTAATCGACTGGCCATTTAAAGAGACAATGACATCACCCGCCAGTAACCCCGCTTCTTGTGCTGCAGAGTCCTGATTGACTTGATAAATCAATGCGCCATGCTTTGAGTCCAGAGAAAGGGTTTCAGTCATTTCATGGGTCAGCTCACCACCCCTAATACCAAGAACGCCTCTGCGAACCTCCCCAAACAGGACTAACTGCTGCACCAGGTTGTTGATCATATTTGACGGGATAGCAAATCCAATACCAATATTACCGCCACTTGGCCCTATTAAAGCAGTATTAATACCAATCAACTCGCCTCTTAGATTTACCAATGCCCCTCCGGAGTTACCGCTATTAATTGCTGCGTCTGTCTGAATGAAATTTTCCAGATTATCAAGATTCAGGCCACTTCGTCCAAGTGCACTAATAATGCCGGAAGTGACCGTCTGCCCAAGGCCAAATGGGTTGCCTATCGCTAGCACGATATCGCCTACACGCAGTTGATCTGAGTTGGCAAGTTCTATCTGGGTGAGCAGTTTATTGCTATTAATTTGTAAAAGTGCAATATCACTTTGTTTATCTTGTCCTACCAGTTGTGCGTTAAACTCCTGGCCGGATTTTAAGGTTACTTTAATCTCTTCGGCATCTTCAATAACGTGAAAGTTAGTAATAATATAGCCATGTTCGGCGTCAATAATCACACCCGAACCTAATCCGACAAATGTCTGATCCGGAGGGGGCAGATCCTGATCACTAAAAAAGCGAAATAGGTCAGGAAAAACCTGTTGATTCGAATGGCGCCCGGCAATTGAAATGTCAACCACTGCCGGACTCACTTTTTCGACCAGAGGGGCAAGACTAAAAATGTCATTGCCGGCAACGGTTAACGGCATCGCCGCATTTGTCATTGCACTAAAGGTGATTAAGCTGCAGATAAAAATAAAATAACAGGTTAACTTTCTCACTTATGCATTCCTTTCAATAAGGTGATTCATAAAAAGAATAGTCTTAATAACGCTAAAATTGAATTTTTGCAGTGAATTGGCACTTTTTACGCAAAAGGTTTGGCGATTCAGGGGGATATCAGAAACTCAGATACTGTTGTGAATTGTTTGTTAATCCAATTGTTGTTGTATTTGCTTTACTGTTAGAATGTTGCATTTATGTTATACGAAATGTTATCGAGTGCTCTGTGACCCCGCTAAATTTATATCACGCTGATTTACAAAAACCAAACTTCTTCGTTGACCCTTCTCAGGCAATGGCAATAGAGCATCTGCAGCGTTTATATCTGCTGTTACAAGAGCAGCCGCCAGAAAGTAAAGAGAGAGGGGCTATTTCACGGTTTTTAAAAAAAATGGTGGGAAAACCCATTCAACGCTCTGCTGTGAAAGGACTCTATTTTTATGGGGGAGTCGGGCGTGGTAAAACCTATTTGATGGATCTTTTTTTTCATAGCTTAACAACGCAGCGCAAACAGCGCCTACACTTCCACCACTTTATGCGCAGAGTGCATAAAGAGTTAGCTGAACTACAGGGACAAACTAACCCGTTAGTTAAAATAGCCGAAAATTTTGCTGCGCAAACCGATGTGTTGTGTTTTGATGAGTTTTATGTCGATGATATAACCGATGCAATGATTTTAGCCGGCGTGTTAACGGCACTCTTTGAGCAGGGGATTGTTCTTGTCGCCACTTCAAATATTCACCCTGACAATCTTTATAAAAACGGCTTGCAACGGGCGCGTTTTATACCTGCTATTGACTTAATCAAGGTACATTGTGAGGTTTTTAATCTCGACGGAGGGCGTGATTATCGAATTGGTCGTTTAAATGAGACTGAAACCTATCATTTCCCTCTGGACAGTGCCGCTGCGCTGCAGGTGATAAATGCATTTGAAAACTTAGCTGACGGTGACAAAATCTATGCACAGGAGATTGAGATAAATTATCGTCGCATCCCCACGATTGCCTGCAGTATCGATACCTTAAGTATTGAGTTTGCATCCCTGTGCGACGGGCCAAGAAGTGTCTTGGATTATATTGAAATAGCCATTTTATACCGTACGGTCATTATTGCCAATATCAGGCAGATGAATGATCTTCACAACGATATTGCAAGGCGCTTTATTGCCATGGTTGATGAATTTTACGATCGCCATGTGGTGGTTATCATCTCCGCTGAAGTTGATATGGCGAATCTCTATGTTGGCAATAAACTTGCCTTTGAATTTCAACGCTGTGTTTCTCGTTTAACAGAGATGCAGAGTAAAATTTATTTAAAACAATCTCATCATATTAAAGAAAAAACGGAGTCATAATGCATTTTTTCAGGGCGTTGGGCGTGCTGAAAATTTTATGCACATTTATTTCAATATAAAGGTGACCTGAGCCTCTTTTTTCTGTATAGTATCGCCGCCCACGTTATCCACCTCCCCAAAATTTATATGGTGGATCTGTTTACGCTTGACGTATTCGAAGGGATACGAAATGGCAAAATACATTTTTGGTTGTCAATACTGACAATCATATTTTTTAAATCATTAATTTGGGTATAACTTAATGAAAACTTTTGTTGCTAAACCAGCTGAAGTCAAACGCGACTGGTTTGTAGTCGATGCTGAAGGTAAAACTTTAGGCCGTTTGGCTACTGAAATCGCTTTACGTTTACGTGGTAAACACAAAGCTGAATACACTCCACATGTTGATACTGGTGATTACATCGTTGTTATCAATGCAGAGAAAGTTACTGTAACAGGTAATAAAGCTAAAGGTAAAATCTATTACCACCACACTGGCTTCATCGGCGGTATAAAATCAATTAGTTTTGAAGATCTTATCAAACGCGCACCTGAACGTGTTATTGAGAATGCTGTTAAAGGTATGTTACCACGTGGCCCATTAGGCCGTGCAATGTACCGTAAGTTGAAAGTTTATGCTGGTACTGAGCATCAACATTCTGCACAGCAACCACAAGTTTTAGACATCTAATAGGATTAAAACAATGGCAAATCAATACTACGGCACTGGTCGTCGCAAAAGCTCTGTAGCTCGAGTGTTTGTAAAAGCAGGTAGTGGTCAAATCACTATCAACAAGCGTAACATCGATGAATATTTCGGTCGTGAAACTGCTTGTATGGTTGTTCGTCAACCATTAGAACTTGTTGGTGTTACTGACAAATTCGATCTAAACGTCACTGTTAAAGGTGGTGGTACTACGGGTCAATCTGGTGCTATCCGTCTAGGTATAACTCGTGCACTTATGCAGTATGATGAAACACTTCGTGCTGAATTACGTGTCGCTGGTTTTGTTACTCGCGATGCACGTAAAGTTGAGCGTAAGAAAGTGGGTCTACATAAAGCACGTAAACGTCCACAGTTCTCAAAACGTTAATATTTCGTTTTCAAGAATTGCAAAAGCCCGGTTTATACCGGGTTTTTTTTTGCTTGTTATTTGCTTGTTTTTTGGTCTGTTCGGGCTTATTGTTGATCCTGATATTTAAAAAATACGGGGAGAATATGATGTTAGCTGCCGCAATGGTTGAAAAACTCAATGAACAAATAAACTTGGAATTTTATTCTTCAAATTTATATCTGCAGATGAGTGGATGGTGTGAAGATAAAGGCTTCGAAGGCGCTGCGTTAATGCTGCGTGGTCATGCAGATGAAGAGATGGGACATATGAATCGTTTGTTTACTTACGTAAGTGAAACAGGCGCATTTCCAATTCTCGGTGAAATTAAAGCCCCTCCTTATCAATTTAAATCTTTAAAAGAAGTTTTCTCTGAAATATACAAACATGAATGTTTGATCACTGAAAAAATAAATCAACTTACCCATGTTGCCTTCTCTACGCATGACTATTCAACCTTTAATTTTTTACAATGGTATGTTGCCGAGCAGCATGAAGAGGAAAAGTTATTTAAAGGCATACTAGACAAAATTGAGTTGGTGGGAGAGGACGGTAAAGCACTGTTTTGGATTGATAAAGATCTTGCTGTATTAGCAAAAACCGGGGCGACCTCTATTATGGACAGCAGTGAATAAGTTTGTTGGCAGGTGTTTCTTTGTTCTGTGATTTAATTACTTTTAAGTTTCCCTTTAATGAGAGCATGGTCAATTAAGCTATGCTTTTATGGGTCTGCGCCTGCATAAATAATGTTAATCACTTGTAAACAGGGGGTTATTTCTTTAAAATCCAGCGAGTTTTATGCAATATTTGAGCAAACATTTTGTTTGAAGTTTATGCATTATCAGTTTGATATAGAGAACTGCTTAACAGTAGCTCACAATGGAGATGGTTAAATGAGCAATGCGCCTGTCAATTCTGGTCGCCGCAAGTTTCTGACATTAACAACAGGCGTTGTTGGTGGAGTGGGGGCCGTTGCAGTAGCGATACCCTTCGTGAAATCTTGGAGTCCAAGTGAAAAAGCCAAAGCTGCTGGAGCACCGGTAGCTGTCGATATCAGTAAAATCCAACCAGGCCAATTAATTCGAGTCGAATGGCGAGGTAAACCTGTTTGGGTTGTATCGCGTACACAAAAAATTATTGATGAATTAGCAACACTAAACGATCAATTGCGTGATCCTGATTCAGAAGAGCCGCAACAACCTGATTATACTACAAACTCCACCCGTTCACTCAAACCAGAGATTTTTCTTGCGGTGGGTTTATGTACCCATTTAGGGTGTTCTCCAACTTATCTGCCTACCTCTTTTTCGGAGCAGGTGGAAGGCGTTGAATCGGGCTTCTTTTGCCCGTGTCATGGTTCCAAATTTGATATGGCTGGTCGTGTTTTCCAAAATGTTCCTGCGCCATTAAATTTAGTGATCCCTCCTCATTATTACACGAGTGACACGACGATTCTTATCGGTTTAGATAAAGGAGATGCCTGATGCTTACTAAATTAGTCACTGGTACATTGGAATGGATCGATGCGCGTATTCCAATGACGGAAACGTGGAATAAACATTTAGCACAATATCCTACCCCGGTTAACTTCAACTTTTGGTACTTTTTCGGTTCACTGGCGATGTTGGTATTAGTTAACCAGATCCTCACCGGTATCTGGTTGACCATGCATTATAACCCGTCTGCAGAAGGGGCTTTTGCATCGATTGAATATATTATGCGAGATGTACCTTATGGCTGGTTGCTGCGTTATATGCATTCAACGGGGGCTTCGGCGTTCTTTGTGGTTATCTACCTGCATATGTTCCGTGGTTTGATTTACGGCTCTTACCAAAAACCACGCGAGCTGATCTGGATTTTCGGAATGTTGATCTTCCTAGCTTTGATGGCCGAAGCATTTATGGGCTATCTACTTCCCTGGGGACAGATGTCTTTCTGGGGCGCGCAGGTTATTATCTCTTTATTTGGTGCTATCCCGGTTATCGGTGATGATTTAACCCTGTGGATCCGCGGAGATTACGTTATTTCCGGGGCAACATTAAACCGATTCTTTGCCTTACATGTTATCGCCTTACCTTTAGCTTTGGTTGTCTTAGTTTTTTTACATATCGTGGCGCTGCATGAGGTGGGCTCCAATAATCCTGACGGTATTGAGATTAAACAGAAAAAAGGCAGTGCGTCTGAGGAAGCCAAAGGCAAGTTTACTTTCCACAAACAATACAGCGGTAAAAAAGATATTATCGATGCGATCCCTTTCCATCCATACTTTACGGTAAAAGATATTATGGGGGTATGTGGTTTCTTACTGTTCTTCTGTGCGGTTATCTTCTTTATGCCGGAAGGGGGGGGCTACTTCCTGGAGGCGCCTAACTTTGAACCTGCAAATGGTTTAAAAACACCTGCTCATATCGCACCGGTTTGGTATTACACGCCTTTCTACGCTATTTTACGTGCAATACCGGATAAATTAATTGGAGTTATGTTTTTTGGCGGCTCTATTGTGATTCTGTTCTTCCTGCCTTGGTTAGACCGTTGCAAAGTGAAGTCAGTCCGTTACCGCAGCTGGATCCATAAAGTTAATATTGCGCAATTTATTATTTGTTTCATAGTCTTGGGGATATTAGGTGCTGTCCCTACAACACCTTTATTAACCATTGTTGCGCAGGTTGGTACGGTCGGTTACTTCAGTTTCTTTATTGCACTTTGGCTATACAGCAAAAATGAAAAAACTAAACCACTACCAACGAGGTTAACATTCAAATGAAAAAATTAATGCTTGCCTTATTGGCCTTATTACCGACGCTGGCCTTTGCTTCTGGTAGTGTTCACTTAGATAAAGCGAACTATGATCTAAGTGATAGAGTGTCGTTGCAGAGTGGTGCGAAATTGTTTATGAATTACTGCTTTGCATGCCATTCTACGGGCTACCAGCGTTACCAACGCGTTGCAACTGATTTGGGTATTCCAGAAAAACTGATGGAAGATAACTTGATCTTCACCTCAAGCAAAATTGGTGAGCTGATGAAAAATAACATGGATCCGAGCGAAGGAGCCAAATGGTTCGGTGCGGCGCCACCTGATTTAACGTTGGAAGCGCGTTTACGTGGCGCAGATTGGATTTATACCTACTTACGATCTTTTTATGCCGATGAAAACCGTCCGTTCGGGGTTAATAATACCGTCTTTCCTGACGTGGCTATGCCGCATGTACTGGAGGAGTTACAGGGCGTGCCAACGGCGATTTATGAGACAACGATGCATGAGGGTGTTGAACATAAAACAATTATCGGTTTTGAAAGCAACGAGCAAGGTGAAATGAGCTCCGATGAGTATGACAAAGCGGTACTAAATCTGGTAAACTTCCTAGTCTATGCTGGTGAGCCGAACAAATTAGAGCGTCAAAGCCTAGGTGTTTGGGTTATGGGGTTTTTAATAGTCCTATTTATTCTCAGTTATTTACTGAAGAAAGAGTATTGGCGCGACGTGCATTAATCGTTAGCTTTTACCTTACCTAATTTATTCGGCAATGGTGGAATTTACCACCCTTGCCTTTTTAGTTTTTACACATTCAATATTTTATCCACATTTAGGGGATTTTCATGGCCGTAGCTGCAAATAAACGTTCTGTAATGACACTGTTTTCCGGTGCTTCAGATTTATATAGTCATCAAACACGTATTGTATTAGCAGAAAAGGGCGTTGCAGTTGAAATCACTTTTGCCGAAGAAGGTAACTGGCCAGAGGAATTAGCGGAGTTAAATCCTTATAATTCAGTGCCTACTTTAGTTGATCGTGAACTGGTTTTATATAATTCACGCATTATCATGGAATACCTGGATGAGCGTTTTCCGCACCCGCCATTAATGCCTGTTTATCCCGTTGAACGCGGCAAAGGGCGCTTAATGATGCAACGCGTTGAAAGTGACTGGTATCCGTTAGTGGATATTATTATGAATGGTGAAGTGGATGCTGCAGATGCTGCCCGTACAAAACTTCGTGATTCTATTTTATTAATTGCGCCTGTATTTGATCACTTTGCCTACTTTATGTCAGATGAGTTCACGCTTATTGATTGTTATATGGCACCACTGTTATGGCGTTTACCTGAATTAAAAATTGATTTAGGTTTTGATAATGTAACTGGACTGAAAAGTTACATGGTAAAAGTGTTTGAGCGTGAATCATTTCAGGCGTCAATGACCGAAGCTGAACGTGAAATCAGAGTTGGTGCATAATGACTGAGATGGTAGTGCAACGACCGTATCTTCTTCGTGCATTCTACAATTGGATTGTTGATAGTGAATGCACACCCCATATCATTGTGGATGCAACGCTACCCGGCGTAGAAGTGCCGCAGCGATTTATTGAAGATGGAAAAATTGTTCTTAATATTGCGCCTGAATCGGTAGTACAATTTTCAATGGATGATGATGCCGTTGCATTTAATGCACGTTTTGGCGGACAACCAATGCAGGTTTATGTGCCTTTATATGCAATCGAAGGTATCTATGCGCGTGAAAATGGTGCCGGTACTATCTTTCCTGAAGAACCTGCTTATCAGGATCTTGAGCAGAGCCCAGGAAAAGCGCAAGTTGAAAAAACAGAGGCTAAACCCGGTAAACGTCCAACCTTGACCATTGTAAAATAAGCGCATTTTATGATTTTTTAAAAAAACCGGGAATTATCCCGGTTTTTTATTGCGCGAAGGTTTCAGCCGTCAGTTGTTAGTTTTAGTTGTTAGTCGTCAGCCTGTCTATTAGTCACAAGTACAGGATGCTTTCGCTCGAAGTGTTTGGTTTAGCTTTTGTCGTTGGTAGTTTCGCCCTGACGGCGCCCCTACTTTTTCTAAATGCCGAAAAAAAGTAGGCAAAAAGCGTCACCCCTGGCCATTTTTTTAATCTTGCACTGCCCAACCACTTTTTAAAGCACCAGCTTGGAATGCACATCCCTGTACATGCCAAGCTTAGTGGAAACGTCGTGTTTCCACTTGCTAAAGTGTTTGTGCATCACAAGAAAAATGGGAGGGGAATATTGTAGCCACATTGTTTTGCTAAGCACTCAATGAAAGACTATCGGGTAATATTCCGAAAAACTTATGTACGAGTACTTAGTTAGACATAAAACTTCGTTTTAGTCTTGGTTATTGATTTGATTAAGAACGTCCTGTTCTCCACCACTTCGTGGCCAGCTAAAACTGTTCAAAATCGTTCCATACGATTTTATATAATTAGAACAACTAGTTACTGCAATCAATGCCTTGCTTTCATCCTTTTTTTTCTACGCCTAAATTGATCATATAACTAATAGAGTTGGTATTAATTATCAGTTTTGGGC
>JBATHQ010000089.1:0-5382 GCA_049667005.1 Psychromonas sp. | reverse complement strand
GTCTGGCGCAGTTGCTCAATCAACCCACCCAGAATAACCAACCCCTGTAGAATTTTGTTGCTGTTAATGGCTGAAAATCCAAGCCTGATATAATTTTTTGGCGCATTCTCCTGCATAAACAAACTATCACCAGATTCTACCAATATGCCATGCTGCGCAGCCAAGTTGACCAAGGAATCGCTGCTAATGCCATCCGGCAAGCCTATCCAGAAACAGAAACTGCCTGCCGTTGCATGGATCTCGCAACCTTTGAGGTTAGATTCGATACCCTGCTGCATCAGTAACCATTTATTTTCATAAGCGCGACGCATACGCCGCACATGACTGTCGTAAAAACCCTGACTGATAAACAGTGCGGTGACGCGCTGGTTGTTAGAAGGCGGATGGCGGTAATGCAGATGACGTAGTTTACGCAGCTCGGTAACCAGCGTTTTATTTGCGACCAGATAACCGATACGTATCCCAGGCGTGAGTGATTTGGATAAACTGCCGACATAGATCACTCGGCCATGTTCTTCGAAGCTTTTAAGCGCGGGCAGCGGCTCTTCAATAAAATTAACTTCACTTTCATAATCGTCTTCAATGACCACAAAATTATCCCGGCAAGCCTGCTCAAGTAATCCTTTGCGCCGTTCGACAGTCATCGTCACTGTGGTTGGATATTGATGACTGGGGGTGACAAAAACATAGTCGCAATCCTTAAGCTGTTCACCTAACAATACACCTTCTGAGTCAATGTCGAGCGGTTTTACTGTGCTGTCAGTCAAGGAGATAATATTCCGTAACTCTCCATAGCCGGGGTTTTCTAAACCAAAGGTGACATCTTTACCGCCTAACAAACTGGCCAGTAAAAAAAGGGAGTTCTGGGTGCCAAGGGTGATCAGGATTTCATCAGCCTGGGCTGTAATACCGCGCTTGGGAAGAATCTGCTGACGAATCTGAGTGATTAACTCAGGATCATCCATATCGATATACCCTTCTACCCATTCATGCAGTTTTCCGCGGCTCTCTGCTATGCGCGAGCACTCCCGCCATTGATAAAGGGGAAACTCTTCAACATTGATGTGCCCGTAAATAAATGGGTAGGGGTATTTTATCCAGTTTTTATCTTTGTTGAGTGAGATAAATTGGCTGGGCTTTTTCTGCATCCTCTTGCACCAATTTGGTTCTCTAGCTGCCCCTGATGGAGCAAGATGCACCAAATTTGGAGTTGCGTCCTTGGGTAAATCCGGATCAACAAAAAATCCACTTCTTTTGCGGGCAACCAGATATCCCTCATCGACCAGACTTTCATAGACTAATACGATGGTATTTCTGGATACGCCAATAAGCTCAGCCATTTTGCGACTGGAGGGCAGAGGCTTGTCTCCAAAGGTGTCCTGCTTAACCAGTTGTACCAGCTTTTCGCGAATTTGCTGCTGATAACTGCTGTTGTTATGCAATTCAATATTGATTAGAAAATCGGACATGACGTCACCTGTGAAAAAGTTTGGACTGATTTTTGCTTAGCTATTGATTAAACCTGTAAAAAACAGGAAAACCTCTGTGTTTCTATATGAAATTTAGATGCAATTATTGAGCCATTAAATATTTTTTTGCTGAATTCACTGTTTGTAACAAAAAAATATGGACTTATTAATTAAATAAATTGGCACTACACCTTATTATTTACTGCACGTAGTTTAAATAAGGACAGTAAGGTCGAATCAACCAAGGAGTTTGAAGATGAAAAATCATAAACCAAGAAAAATTATTACCGCTATGGCAGCGATGTTATTGGCTTCAAGTGTCACGGCAAAAGAGGTCACTATTGGTTATATGGGAATGTTTAACCCCTGGAAACACGCTATCAACGAAAAATTAGTTGAAAAAGAAACGGGCTATACAGTGAAATGGCGCCGTTTTGACTCAGGGGCAAAAGTGATCTCTGCGATTGCATCAGGCTCAGTAGATATCGCCAATGCAGGCTCCAGTCCGATTGCAGCCGCTGTAAGTCGTGGTGTAGACCTTGAAGTATTTTGGATCACCGAAAACATTGCCGATGCTGAAGCGCTTGTGGTGAAAAATGATAGCGGGATCACCGCACCATCTGATTTAAAAGGTAAACGTATTGCAGTGCCATTTGTGTCAACGACTCACTTCCATGCGCTATTTGCACTGGAACAGTTTGGCTTAACTGAGAAAGATGTCAAATTGATTAACATGCAGCCAAATGCTATCTCCGCATCGTGGCAGCGCGGAGATATTGACGGGGCATTCATATGGGATCCTGTTTTGGGGCAAATTAAGCAAGACGGCCACGTGCTGATCACCTCTAAAACCTTGAGTAGCTGGGGTAAACCTACCTTTGATGGCATGGTAGTGGACAAGAAATTTGGTAAAGAAAATGCTGACTTTATGGCAAAAGTAGTGAAAATCATGGCGGATCTTGATACTGAATATCGTAGCAAAAAAGACAGCTTTGATGCGACCCATCCTATTGCGCAATCAATTGCTAAAGTAACTGGCGGAGATGTAAACACGGTTGCCGAGGTATTGGCTCTGTATGAATTCCCTGACATAAAAACCCAATTGTCTTGCACTTGGCTTGGTTGTGGTGCAGAGGGTGGAGCAGCAAAATCACTGAAAGCAACCTCAGAGTTTTTGAAAAAAGAGAAAAAAATAAATGATTTAAAACCTGATTACAGTATTTATATTAACCCCGAGTATGCAGCTGCGGCGGCAAAATTGTAATTAGTAGTTAAACCTCATCGCTAATTATCCGGCTGCTCCGGTAAGCCGGTAATTAGCAAAAGAATTAAGTAAAGGAAGTTAGGAGCGTTGAAATGAATACATTAAGAATTTGTGATGTATCTGTCGTTTATCCGGGATCAGAAGGCAGTGACGCTGTCACAGCTTTGTCTGATGTGAATTTAACCATAGAGCAAGGTGATCTGGTAGTGGCTTTAGGGGCTTCTGGTTGTGGAAAAACTTCCTTACTAAATCTAATTGCAGGATTTATTAAACCGACATCCGGTTATTTAACCTTAGGTAACAGCACTGTTAAAGGGTATCCAAGGGTACTTTGCGGCAGAGATATCGGTGACGAGGTCATTGGACCTGATGCCGATCGCGGTGTGGTGTTTCAAAAACATGCTTTATTACCTTGGTTAACCGTGATCGAAAATACCGAGTTTGGTTTAAAACTACAGGGCGTTGATAAGGTAACGCGACGTGAACGGGCGGCTGAATATCTTAAACTTGTTGGTCTGGAAGATTTTCACCAACATAAAGTATATCAGCTATCCGGAGGTATGCAGCAACGAGTAGGAATTGCACGCGCTCTGGCTAATGATCCGAAAATGTTACTCCTTGACGAACCATTAGGTGCCCTTGATGCGCTTACCCGCGAATCGTTACAAGAGTTGCTGCTCGATGTATGGCGTAAAACCAATAAAATGATGTTCTTTATTACCCATAGTGTCGATGAAGCCCTGTTATTAGCTACCCGATTGATAGTAATGTCGCCGAGACCGGGCAGGATCACTCATCAATTTGAGTTGAACTTCAATCAGCAGTTTTTGGATTGCCGTGATGCCAGAAAAGTGAAATCCAGCCCTGAATTTATAGAAATTCGTGAACAAGTTTTAGCAATTATTCATGGTGATGAATTGGCTGTAGCCTAAGGAATAAATTATGAGTAGTAACATAGCAACAGCGAACATGAACGAGTCGAAGCCGGCGCAAGCAGAGCAAAAAATGACAAAAAAAGTAACCAAGAGTGAAACACAATATGTTGATAAGCTTCCTTCACCTGAGCATAAAACGTCACTATTAAATAGCATTTCAGCTAAGATTAAAAAATTAACCGCCCCCCGCGCAGTAAAAGGTGGAGAGTATTTCGGTACCCCTGGTGCGGGAGACAGTCGCCTAATAGGCTTTTTTTCAATCTTGTTTTTTATTCTTTTGTGGGCCGGGGTAACCGAAGGTGGATTCATTAAGCCGATGTTTTTACCTTCACCATTTGATGTGATCGCCCGTTTAGGAGAAGTAATAACTGACGGTTTCGCCGGTGCCACTCTGACTGAGCACTTAACTGCCAGCTTAAGCCGTATATTTGGTGCATTTTTGCTGGCTTGTTTACTTGGTATCCCATTGGGAATTGCCATCGGCTGCAATCGGGTTATGCGTGGTATTTTTGACCCGTTAATCGAGTTTTATCGTCCACTACCACCTCTAGCTTATCTGCCTTTAATCATCATTTGGATGGGGATTGATGAGTCCAGTAAAGTGACCTTGATTTTTCTTGCAATGCTGGCACCTATTGTACTTAGCGCGCGTTCGGGTGTCTCTTCTGTGCGTATCGAACAGATTCAGGTTGCTTATTCGATGGGTGCCAGCCCATGGCAAGTGATCACGCAAGTAATAAGCCGTGGTGCATTACCCGATATCATGACCGGCATGCGTATCGCCATTGGCTTTGGTTGGACCACCCTAGTAGCAGCAGAAATGGTCGCAGCTGAACGAGGTATTGGTTTTATGGTACTTAATGCTTCGGAGTTTTTAGTGACCGATGTGGTTATCGCCGGGATTTTGGTGATTGGTATCATTGCCTACTGTTTTGACTTACTGATGCGTTATTTAGAAACAAAACTTATCCCCTGGAAAGGTTATAACTAATATTACTTAACCTGAACTCTGGATAGCGGGTATTATATCCTCATGATACTTCAAGATGCACAGTCAGCAAGAAAAATTGTGCTGAGATGCCAGACATAAAATTGAAGTATCATGGGTATAACGGGATCACTGAAGAGCAGGCAACCATACTTGCTGATTTCATGAAGCGTTTCGCCCAACAAGGTCAAATAAGTATCAATAGAATATCTTAATCACACCTTACTCTCGCTATCTTTATTTTGCTAATCAATACCCATATTGATCAATATCTGCTGAGTCGTTATGCACTTATTCGCTGCATCTTTCACTTATTGGCGAGAATAAAAACCATTTTATTTTCAACCACATAAATAGCAAAGCATTCACTATAATGCCTTGTTACCGTGCTTTTCTCTAGGCGATTTTGATCCCTGTGATTAACTGGAATCGTAGCTACCACCTCAATTATCAAAGAATCTGATACAGCACCGCTAATTTACGTGTTTCTGCGTTAAATTATTCGCTAACAACCGCCTTCACTGCCCTGGCTTACCTTCGACCACGCAAAGCTACCGGCTATCTAATATATCACAAAATAAAACTCAACCGTTTGATATTTATATTAATTTCTTTTTCACTTAGCACGCATGACGTCACGTAAACTGTAACATTAGAGCATAGCATTCAACAAATAATCAGCAACGTTCAACTGATTCGAATAAGCGATTACCTTAGCATTTTGTG
>JBATHQ010000088.1:0-15231 GCA_049667005.1 Psychromonas sp. | reverse complement strand
CAAACAAACCGGCCCAGTGACTTCAAGCGAAAACTTAAACGCCTCTAAAAACATAATTGAATCCCTGTAATATCTTCCTATAGGGAAATAATTATAACTGATGGTTCGGTTTTATTTGTATGATTTTTTATATAACCTCTCAATTTAGTCTGCTTGCCGGACAAATATAAACGTAAATCGCCTGCAAGCATCACGAATGCTCAATTTTACTGCAATGTTCTGTCATTAGTGATTTTGTTTACGGCCAAAATTATATATAATTCAATCAGTTCACAACCCTTCTAGCGCAACCGGATAATCCTGGATTTATGGCACAAAGGTGAACAGTTAATACGTAAGCTGTTAAGTGGTCATTATTTTCGCTAGTAGAAATGTTATAATTGTTGAGCATTCAGTCAGTCCCCTTAGTTCAGTTGGATAGAACAAGGACCTCCTAAGTCTTAGACGTGAGTTCAAATCTCGCAGGGGACACCATCTTCGAAAAAATCAGCCTGATGGCTGATTTTTTTCCTCGAATAAACAGACCCAAAAAGATACAAAGCTTATTTATTTTCCGTTTAGACTGTAGCAGGAAAATTAAAACTTAAAATAGTCATCTATTTGCTACAGACTGAATTTTGCGCAGGGATGAGCGCATATCTGATGATAAGCGCTTAAAAATAACCTCTACTCCTCGATTTTCTTCTTACGACGCATCGGCGCAAATCCAGTATCTTTTGCTTCATAGAAGGTTTTGTCTGGCGTGCTTTTGGCTTTAGGCAATTTATTGCTGCGTTTATTGTCCGCTTTCTTATTCACTGGTTTAGCTTGTTGTGTTTTAGCAACGACTTCGACAACGCCTTTAAATTTTGGTTTGATACCCTCAACCCGGTCAAAACTTATATGCTGCTGCACAAACTCCTCGACCTTTTTAAAGTTAACCCAGTCTTTAGGGCCAACGATAGAGATTGCATCCCCCTTCTCACCTGCTCGACCTGTTCGCCCAATTCGGTGAATATACTCTTCGGTATGTTTAGGAATATCAAAATTGATGACATGGCTGACATTAAGCAGATCTAAACCACGAGAAGCAATATCGGTAGTGATTAATAATTGTACTTTACCACGTGAAAAATTATCCATAATACTGTTCCGGCTGTTTTGCAATAAATCGCCGTGTAAAGCGGAGGTTATATAACCTTTCTCAGTTAATACCTTGCTTAAACGTTCGCTATCTAAACGCGTTGCAGTAAATATTATCGCCTGTTTAATCTCTTCATTTTTTATAAAATGAAACAGTAATTTTTCTTTTTGATTTAAGTTGTCGGCAAGATAAAAACGCTGAGAAATTTCACTGTGCTGCTGATTTTCCTCGCCGATCGCGATACGCACCGGTGCTTTTAATAGTTCAGCGGCAAATTCATTCACTTCAGCATGACCTAGCGTTGCAGAAAATAAAAGGGTTTGTCGTAAACGGTGGTTCGCTGCTGCGTTAATCGCCTTTAACTGCTCTGCAAAACCTAAATCGAGCATGCGATCCGCTTCATCTAAAATTAATAACTCTAATCCCTGCAGATGTAAGAGACCTTTTTTTAGATGATCAACAATCCGCCCCGGCGTTCCGACTACAAAATGCGGGTCTTTATCCAGTGCTTTGACTTGATCGTTGAAGTTCTCTCCCCCTAGTACCAGGGTAGATTTTAAACTGGTATTGGAGACTAAGAGACGCAACTGCGCATAAACCTGTTTTGCAAGCTCACGTGTCGGCGTTAAAATTAAAACTCGCGGATCGCGTTTAGTTAACGCGCGTGTTTTTAACACTCGCTGCATTGCTGGAAGCAAGTATGCCAATGTTTTACCCGAACCAGTTTTCGATGATGCCAGTAGATCTTTCCCGGCAACGGCAACGGGAATTGCCTCTGCTTGAATCTTTGTTGCTTCAGTGAATCCAAGATGGGATAACGAAATAATTAAACGGCGGTCAATGGGTAAATCATCTATCAGCAAAGTGCTCTCCAAAAGGTAATATTAATAATAATCGGCGTAGTATAACGGCTAATAGCAAACTAGGTAAGTAAATGATCTAATATTGCGATAGGGATATTAAGGAGGACAGGCTCTTTGCAATAAAATAAAGGTAAAAAAAGAGCCGATATAATCGGCTCTTAATAACAATCGAATAATAATATAATTGTTTAAATTGCGCTTAAACCCATTTCGAAAATAAGTTTTTCAGCAGTACAATCGAAATTCAGTGTAACCTGCAGGGTCACGTCGTCACCACTTGTAGATTCCTGCGTACTGACTTGTACCGTTTCAAAACGTCCTTTTGCAGCATCAATATATTTTTGAGATAAAGCGTTCACCGCCTCTTTATCTTTGCCGACAAAAGGCAGTACTAATACAGTATCGTCTTCAGCAATCACACTACCTAACTCAACAAATGAACCGCATGCTTCACATACGTCATCGGTACATACGTCATTGGTACTTTTATCTTGAGACATAATTCCCCCTTAAGGATTGTATTTTATAGGGTTATTGTAGCGCGCTTTAAAGAATAAGCCCAACCAATTTAAGCAGAATAATTGCATATTCCTATAAATAGCAGGTTCACTTTACAGGATAGAGTCAGTCTTTATAGACTGCGATAAGGCGCCATTAAAATAAAAAAGGTGATATAAAAATATCACCTTTTTTTGGAAGCTTTACTATCAAGCTATTGGAAATTTCTCTAATTTCCAGATATTTGCAACATAATCTTCAATGGATCTGTCGGAGTTAAATTTCCCCATCGATGCAGAGTTAATAATCGCTTTTTTCGCCCATAACGACTGATCACGGTATGTCTCATCTATTTTCTGGTGAGCTGCGCAGTATGATGCGTAGTCAGCCAGACAAAGATATTCGTCACCCCAATCAAGCAGGCTGCGTTTAATATCAGATAATTCACCCGGTTTACCTGGTGTAAAGAAATCACTGTCTAACCAGTCAAGTACCGATTTCAGCTCAGGATTATTGTAGTAATAATCATAAGGGTTATAACCGGAAGATTTTAACGCTTTCACTTCGGCTACGCTTAGACCAAAGATGAACATATCGTCAGCACCGATCTCTTCGGCCATTTCGATATTTGCACCATCCATCGTACCGACTGTTAATGCACCATTCAGCGCTAATTTCATATTACCAGTACCGGAAGCTTCTAAACCAGCCGTTGAAATCTGCTCGGAAACATCCGCCGCAGGGATCATTTTTTCAGCCAGAGAAACACGGTAGTTCGGTAAAAACACAACTTTCAGCTTGCCTTTAATACGCTCATCATTATTAACCTTATCGGCTATTTTATTCAATGCGTAAATAATCTGCTTAGCCATATGGTAACCCGGTGCGGCTTTTGCGCCGAACAGGAATACACGCGGAACCATATCGTAATCAGGATTCTCTAATAAACGTCTGTACAGCGTTAAAATGTGGATCAGGTTTAATTGCTGACGTTTGTATTCATGCAGGCGTTTAATTTGAATATCAAAGATCGCATCGGCCGAAACTTCAATATCCGTCAACTCTTTAATCAGCTTAACTAACTCAACTTTATTGTTGCGTTTGATAGCCATAAAACGTTTTTGAAAAGCAGTATCAGTCGCTTTTGGTAACGCATCTTTTAGTTTATCAAGGTTTACCACCCAATCAGGACCAACGGTCTCATCATATAAAGCGGCCAGTTCTGGATTACATGCTTTTAACCAACGGCGAGGCGTAATACCGTTTGTTACGTTGACCAGTTTAGTGGGGAATAACTGGTTGAACTCAGGAAACAGATCAGTTTTCACTAAAGCCGAATGAACCGCGGCAACACCGTTTACTTTGTATGACGTAACAACACATAAATTAGCCATACGCACTCTGCGTACATCGCCTTCTGCAATAATTGAAAGCTTGGCTTTTTTCTGATCATCACCAGGCCATTTGTCTTCAACTAATTTTAAAAATTGGCTGTTGATTTCATAGATGATTTCCAGATGACGGGGTAATACTTTTTCAAACAAACCAACAGTCCATTGCTCTAGCGCTTCTGGCAATAAGGTATGATTTGTGTAGGCAAATGTATTTTGACAAATTTCCCATGCGGCATCCCAACTCAGGCGCTCTTCATCGACTAAAATTCGCATTAGTTCAGGAATAGCGATAGTCGGATGGGTATCGTTTAATTGAATAGCCACTTTTTTTGCAAATAAAGACCAATCAGTATTGGCTCGCTTAAAGCGACGAATAATATCTTTTACTGAACAAGCGCAGAAGAAATACTGCTGTATTAAGCGCAGCTCTTTACCCGCTTCTGTTGAATCATTCGGGTATAACACCTTAGATACGCTTTCCGCTTGTGATTTTTCAGCTTGCGCATCAACATAACCGCCAGCATTGAATACATCCCAATCAAATGCCTCATCAGCACGACTTTCCCATAAGCGTAGGATATTTACCGTTTTCGCAGCATATCCCACAATTGGAATATCCCATGGCACACCTTTTAAATTTTGTCCGGCATGCCAAACTTTGTATGACTTACCATCATCTTCAAAAACCGTCTCTACGTAGCCGTATAGAGGTACCGTTTGAATCGACTCCGGACGGCAAATTTCCCATGGATTGCCATATTCACGCCATGTATCAGGACGTTCTATTTGACGTCCATCCTGGAATGATTGAGCAAACAGACCATTCTCATAATGGATGCCATAACCAATTGCAGGGTAACCCAGGGTTGCCAAAGAATCGATGAAACATGCAGCTAAACGTCCCAGGCCGCCATTACCCAGCGCCATATCCGGCTCTTCATCACAAATATCGTAGATGTCTTTACCTAACGCTTTTAACGCATCTTGCGCGACGCTGAATAACTCTAAGTTCTGCAGGTTATTAGAAAGCAAACGTCCCATTAAAAATTCAAGTGATAAGTAATTTACCGCGCGCGTATCATGGCCGGAGTGATTTTTTTGTGTTTTAGTCAGCTTATCAAAAACCAACTCGTTGACCGCAAGACATGTGGCATTCCACCATGCTTTATTATTTGCTTTTTCCGCAGAGGTGCCCAAGCCTTTTTGCAAACGGTCTAAAATTGCCTGCTGCATCTGCTCTTTCGAGCACTCCACGGCCGGTACTACTACTGCTGCTGATTTATTAGTTGTTGTTTTTGCAGCTGTCTGTTTAGGCGCTGTTTTTTTCTCTGCTGTCGCTTTTTTAGCCGCTTTTACTGCAGTTTTTTTCTTTTCCATTTTAGTCGCCATATTAAGACCCTTACATTCCGTATAAATAATTGCGTAATTTTCATAAAAGATAAAAATACGCGGTTTTCAAATTAAATAACAAATTAAGCCATATAATTTTTTTTGATTTCACTTCATTATCTGTTTTCAATTTACTGATTATGAACTTTAAAAACGCCAGTAACAAAGACCTCAGTGTACAATAATCTCAGTGTACAATATTTACGCTTTTTTCTGCACTAATAACGTAGCGCAACTATTTAGTAAGGTTGAATTTTCTAATGAATGAGCAAAAACAAATTATAAAATAAGTTGTGATTATTTTATAAAAGTGTTCTCAATATTTTTAAGAAAGTTAAACATCACCATTTTTACTTTTCAGTAGACTTAAAATCAACTGCAACCTGAACAATTTAATGTTTTTTGCGGGGTTGCTCTCACTTAAAGCACCTATCTAAGTTTGATTTCAACGAATAATAGACTACTCCTGTGCTCTATTAATAACAATCCAAGTTGAAAAAAATCTACTGCTAACTGTTTTAAAATAGCAAACCAGCCCCTGAAAACGCCGCACTACTGCAATTTTTGGAGAAGGAATTTAAACTAAAAAAAACGAGGGCTATGCCCTCGTTTGCTGAAAATAAACTTCTTTTAGCTTATCGCCTGGTGTCGATACTGGCTTACAAACCTGCTTTAACAAACGCTTGGGCAACAATTTCCTGTGCTTCTTTTTGTATTAAGGCAATATGTTCTTCACCAATAAATGACTCAGAGTAAATTTTATAGATGTTTTCAGTACCCGATGGACGGGCGGCGAACCAACCATTCTCAGTGGTCACTTTTAAACCTCCAATAGCCGCGCCATTACCTGGTGCATGGGTTAATTTAGCGGTTATTTTTTCACCTGCTAATGTTTCTGCTTCCACCATATCAGCATTCAGGTTAGCTAATACTGCTTTCTGTTCAGGGCTTGCAGGCGCATCAAAGCGTGTATAAACAGGAGAACCAAATTTTGCGGCAAATTCCGCATAATGTTCACCTGGATCTCTGCCGGTAACAGCAATAATTTCAGCTGCTAATAACGCCAGAATAATACCGTCTTTATCGGTGCTCCATACTGTACCATCTTTACGCAAGAAAGAAGCACCCGCGCTCTCTTCACCACCAAAGCCAAATGAACCGTCGAATAAGCCATCAACAAACCATTTGAATCCAACCGGCACTTCAGACAACTCACGACCAAGCTGTCCAACCACACGGTCGATCATTGAGCTGGATACTAATGTCTTACCCACTTTTGCTTCTTTGGACCAGCCACTGCGGTGAGTGAACAGGTAATTAATTGCGACTGCAAGGTAATGATTCGGGTTTAATAAACCAGAGCTTTTAGTGACAATACCGTGACGGTCATAGTCCGGATCGTTAGCGATAGCGACATCAAATTTATCTTTCAAGTTGATTAAACTGGCCATTGCATAAGGAGAAGAGCAATCCATACGGATTTTGCCATCTTTATCCAAAGTCATAAAAGAGAAAGTCGGATCAACGCGATCGTTTACCACTTCGATATCTAAACCGTAAGTTTTCGCAATCACCGGCCAGTACGCAACGCCTGAGCCGCCTAAGGTATCAACGCCAATTTTGATACCGGATTTTGCAATAGCTTCTAAATCAAGCACATTTTTCAGATCGTCAACATAGGGCTGAACATAATCGTACTCTTCAACCAGATCAGATTCCATTGCTTCGGTGAAATCCCATTGCTCTATGTCATCAAAATTATCATCCAAAATCTCATTGGCGCGATCCTGAATAATTTTGGTTACATCACTGTCAGCAGGACCGCCGTTTGGCGGATTGTATTTAAAACCACCATCTTCGGGTGGATTATGAGATGGCGTGATAACAATACCGTCAGCCAAATTATCCGGATTAGCTTTATTGTATTGCAGAATAGCATGGGAAATAACCGGTGTCGGTGTGTAACCGCCACCCGCCTGCACTATCACTTTGATACCGTTTGCCACTAAAACCTGTACTGCAGAAACAAAAGCAGGCTCTGATAAGGCATGGGTATCTTTACCGATAAACATCGGTCCGGTATAACCTTGCTTAGTACGGTATTCAGCTAATGCCTGGCTGATTGCTAAAATATGTAACTCAGTAAAAGCATTCTTAAATGAACTTCCGCGGTGTCCGGAAGTACCGAATGCCACCTGCTCGCTGGGAACTTTAACATCGGGAAGGTTAATATAATATGCTGAAACTAACTTAGGGATATTCACTAAATCTTGAGCCTGTGCAGGCTGTCCTGCGCGGGGATGTATTGCCATAATTATTACTACCTCAATAAATTTAATTAAAAAATGTTGTTACACAGGGTATATACCCATGTTACTTCAAAATGCTTTGTCAGGCGCGAGCTCGGAGGCCAGAGCAAGACGCAACACGAGGTAATGGTTATTCCCTTTTCGATTGGTGCAACGCAGCGCTGGTTTTCGAGCTCGCGCCCCAGAGGGCAAGGCAAATTGCACCAATCTGCGTTGTTATAAAATCTCTATGTAGAATAACTATACTTCAATTTTATGCCTAGCATCTCAGCACAATTTTCCTTGCTGACTTTGCATCTTGAAGTATCATGGGTACAGATAACCAAAGCACTTGAAAGTATATCTTCAACTGCCTGGAGCATTCGCTTGATTATTGGCCGTTAAACAAAACGGTTACTACTATTAAATTTCATCTTTTATACGTTCAATCAAATGATGGGGATATCCCATAGAGGCCATCATTTGCGTGATAATAATGCGTTTCCGGCCGGTATTGGCATTGGTAATAACCCAAAATGGCGTATAGGGGATCTCACGCGGCTTACTGGCTTTCAATAAAGCCAACTCTTCTTCATTATCTGTTGCCAATAAAGTCTTTAAATTTTGCCCCAGGTAATCTCTTGTGCGCCCTTTGGTTTTTTCAGCCGCCGCAACAAATGCATCTTTATTTTCATGATACATGGTCGTCAACATCATCATAAATTTATGCGTGATGATCGTTTCCGTTTGAAATGCTTCGCTGTCAAATAAAACCTGTACGCCATGAGCCAGCAGCACGGGTAAGGAGATATCAGTACGGTTCTCAGCAGGTACGCTTGTCGCAGCAATAGAGACTTGCTGCTCAGAGGGTAGTGCTTTTACCACCGGTGCTGTTGCAGCAGGCTTATTTTTCGGGGCATTAGGTAATGACAATAATCTGCGTAGAATCTGTGAAGGAGTTTCTCCAAAGGCTTCAATATTAGCCAAAATATATTTATAAAGATCATCTTCTATTTCAATATTCTTCATTCTTCCACCATTCGCTATTCACCACTTTTCTTATTATTTTATTTTTATTTTTATTTTATTGTATTGTATTCTATTTCAGTCTGAAAATTAAAAAAAATTGCACCAATTAAAGCACTAACTTCAAAATTTATATCAGAAATACCATTTTATAAAAAACAATCAACCAATGTTGCAACTATGTTAAACTAAAAAAGATATTATGCTTTGAGTTCCCCCTTTTCAGATTAACTTGATAAGAATAAGACGAGCACTAAAGATAACGCCTTTTCATCTTTTGCATAGTGCATAATTAAACTTTTTCACATTATCCGCAAACATTCTGATTTCTCATTGTTAAAAATGTCTGCCCATAATATTAACGTTAAGACAGAGTTCTATGATACTTAATTACCAGCACAAGCAACCGATTTTATCTGAATTAAAACAATCAGGTGAAAACATTTTTATCATACACGGGTTATTCGGCAGTTTCTCAAATCTGTCTTTATTAGCGAGCGAATTACACGACACGCATCACACTATTTCAGTTGATTTAAGAAATCATGGCAGCAGTCCGCATCATGATTCCATGACTTATCATGAAATGGCGACTGATATCTTCAGATTAGCGGACCATCTGCATATTGAAAACTTCTCCATTATTGGCCATTCAATGGGTGGAAAGGTTGCCATGACTTGCGCTTTATTAGATCCGCAGCGTATCAATAAAATAGTCGTCGCAGACATCGCCCCCGTTGCCTATCCGGATAAACACAATGATGTTTTCACCGGCTTAACAGCTGTTGCAAAAGAGCAGATAAAAAGCAGGCAAAGTGCAGATTCCATCTTAAGCGTCTATGTTAAAATACCCGAAGTCCGTCAATTTTTACTGAAATCACTGCGTAAACAGGGGGAGTATTTTAAACTGCAGTTTAATTTAAACGCACTGATCGCAAATTATGCTGCGATCCGGGGTTGGCCTGAGAGCGACAGTGTTTTTAATAAGCAGGTACTTTTTATTAAGGGGGCTGATTCAGACTATATTAAACCTGAATATCAAAGCGTTATTTTACGCTACTTTCCCAACGCACAGGCAAAAGTGATTAATGGTACAGGACATTGGTTACACGCAGAAAAACCGAAGACCTTTAACCGACTGGTAAAAGAATTTTTTAAATAAACAGGCAATGCTGTTTGTTCACTGCAATAATGCAGCTTGTTTGCTGTTTAACAAACTAACAAAGCGCACAAATCGTATTCCCAATAACCCGCTGACTATGTTATATTCCCCCCCTCTTTTTTGAATGGGGCCTTAATGTGTTACAAGAATATACTGAACAGATTGAGATAATTGGCCTGTATGGATTTTACCTTCTGCTTTTTTTATTTATAGGCCTGTCCATTCAAGATGTATTAAAGCGCGGTAATGTGCCTAAATTTGGCCGACGAGTAGTTTGGGCTGTCCTGTTTTTTGGTTGTATAGGCTTTATCGCTAAAGCAATTATTGAAATTATTTGGACCACTAAGGGTATTGGCTAGTCCAAAATACTCTAATGCACTTAACTCATGGTTTTATTTGGGCAGTTAACCCAATTAGCACCAGAATAGTAGTTTTAGGTAATAAAATGGCAAAAGAATCATCTGATCGTATCACGCACGATCTTTTTGCTGATGAGGTACGTCCAGGCAGACCAAAAAGTAATCCGTATTGTCGTCAAGTTCAGCTTAAGATCAATAAAAAGAAGCAGGTACTGCGCGATAAGCAGAAAGGTTTAAAACGTATTGAATTAAAAGTTGATGGTCAACTATTTGAAAAACTGAATAGGCTATCAAAAGAGCAGCAAATTAGTCGTGGAGAGTTAATTAATCAGTTACTTCACGAACAGTTAAATCAATTTTAAAATAAAGGTAATCGACTATGGCTAGTGTAGGTATTTTTTTTGGTAGTGACACAGGTAACACAGAAGCTGTTGCTAAAATGATCCAAAAAGAGTTAGGTCAACAATTAGTTGAAGTTAAAGACATTGCCAAAAGTACCAAGGAAGAAATTGCAGAATTCAGCTTACTGTTATTTGGTATTCCAACCTGGTACTACGGTGAAGCGCAATGTGATTGGGACGATTTTTTCCCAGAATTAGAAGATATTGATTTTAATGATAAGCTGGTTGCAATTTTTGGTTGTGGCGATCAGGAAGATTATGCAGAATATTTTCTTGATGCAATGGGGCAACTCGGAGATATCGTTGAAAGCAAAGGTGCTATCATTGTAGGTCACTGGCCTATTGCCGGTTATGATTTTGAAGCATCAAAAGCGCAAATTGATGATGAGCATTTTATCGGCCTTGGCATTGACGAAGATCGTCAACCTGAATTAACCGCTTCTCGCGTGAAAGAATGGTCAAAGCAGGTTTACGATGAAATGTGCCTTGCCGAACTTGCAGATTAATTACTCGCCACTCATACAGTAGGGATCCAGCATGTCTATAGAACATGATGCATTAAAAGAAGCCGGACTGAAAATAACATCACCCCGAGTGAAGATTTTAAGCTTATTGCAACAGCCAGAGAATCAACACATTAGTGCGGAAGATCTCTACAAAAAATTGCTTGAGCAGGGAGATGAAGTGGGCGTGGCAACAGTGTATCGCGTCTTAAATCAATTTGACGATGCCGGCATAGTTACCCGCCACCATTTTGAAGGTGGTAAATCAGTATTTGAACTTGCTAATCAGCACCATCATGATCACCTTGTCTGCTTAAAGTGCGGTGAGGTAATTGAGTTTAATGACAACATAATAGAAAAACAGCAGAAACTGATTGCAGAAAAGTACGGTATTACATTAACCAACCATAGCCTTTACCTTTACGGTGAGCCTGTCGATGGTAAATGCAACCATAAGCCAAAATAGAACATCTAATTAATGGAATTGGTATAGTAACAAAAAGCCCCATTTACAGGACTGTAGATGGGGCTTTTTGTTATCAACGTAAGTTAACGGATTTTACGAATTAAAATCTTAGAGTTACGTTTAAGATTATAGAGCTCTTTCTTAGCACGCGGCAATTGGTTAAGTTCAGCAAATTCAAAGCCTCTTTCTCTAAACCAATGAATACTTTGTGTGGTCAAAACAAAAATAGACTTTAAACCCAGCGCCTTTGCTTTGCGCTCTATATGCACCACTAAATTATCAGCCCTCGCACTTCTGCGATATTCCGGATGACTGACTAAACAGGCAAGCTCACCCATTTTTTCATCTTCAAAAGGATACAGCGCAGCACACCCAATCACCATACCGTCTCGTTCCACAATCTGAAAATGTCCGATTTCATTCTCTAATAATTCACGCGAACGTTTAACCAGAATCCCCTGTTTCTCCAAAGGTTCAATCAGTTCCAATAAACCACCAATATCATCAATAGTAGCCGTTCTTATTCTTTCATAACTCTCTTTTACTATCTGAGAACCAACACCATCCCGGGTAAACAACTCTCTTAATAGAGCGCCTTCCTCGTGATAACTGATCAAATGGCTACGTGAAACACCTGCTTGACAAGCCGCCAGCGCCGCACGTAAAAAACGCAATGTCCCGGAAGCTTGTCCAGGCTCGTACTCCATCAGATCAATGTGCTTTTGTGCTTCACTCGGTAACAATTCAGTAATGACATGATCGTATTCATCCAGCACCCCTGTATTGGAACAAAAACCAATAAACTTATCGGCTTGTAGCCCCACGGCTACCTGTGTTGCAACCTCTTCGGCCAATAGATTAAACACCTCACCGGTGACTGAATAACCAATGGGTGAAATTACCGGAATAGCACCAGATTCAAGTTGCTTGCGGATACCAACCACATCAATTCTTCTGACCTTACCGGCATGGCAATAATCAACGCCATCTTTAATGCCGATTGGCTGTGCAGTAACCACATTACTGATCACTGTGCGTATACTTGCCCCCTGCATTGGAGAGTTGGCTAAGCCCATTGATAATCGCGCCTGTAACTCAATTTGCACGGCGCCAACAGCCTGTTTTATCAACGTCAGACTTTTATCATCGGTAATACGTACGTCGTCAACAAATTGACTTTGGTGATTATGCAGTTGTAACTGTTTTTGAATTTGCGGACGCACACCATGGACTAAAACAAGCTTCACACCCAAACTGTTTAATAATGCGATATCATTGATAATTGATTGAAAATTATCGGTTTCTAAGGCTTCACCGCCAATCATAAGGACAAAGGTTTTGCCCCTATGCGCATTAATATAAGGGGTTGAATTGCGGAACCAGTCTATTAACTGTTTTGAATCTTGTACAACGTTCATTACAATACCTATTTAAACTCTTATTGTGTAATATATTATCAATCAGGTAGCGAAAATGCATTAATATTAATGCATTTATAGTGATTATTTATTCAGCCAAAACCGCCCGATAGAAAAATGCCGTTACATAAACAACTTTATTAATTGTTGTTTAACATAGATACTGACTTTCTTAAGGGCCAGCTGCCTCGCCAACGCTTTTTTAAAAAAAATACGACAGCATAGTAATACTAATTCAGATAAATATCAGCTAAACAAATAAGGAAAATATCTTGAAAATTAACACTATTATCAAAATCACTCTATTATTTTTGTCGAGTACTTTTTGCCATGCGCAAATAATGCAGATTGAGCCACAACAACTGCTCAAAGAGATACAAGATAAACAATCTTTAACCCTTATTGATGTTCGCTCAGAAGCTGAGTATGCCCAGGGACACATACAAGGAGCGATCAATATTCCCTATGATCAAATACCCAAGCACAAAGACCAATTAAGTGCGTTTAAAAACCAACAAGTAATAGTTTATTGCCGCTCGGGAAGGCGTGCCGAGGTTGCTGCGTCAACTTTACAGGCACAGGGACTGACACAACTTGTCGATCTCAACGGGCATATGATTTTATGGGAGCAATTACACTACCCGCTGGTTAAATAACGCCCGGCTCATGATTAAGCTTCTTTATCGCTGCTGAACACCGGCAGAGAAAGATGCCAGTATATTGCGCTCAAGCGTAATACTAAGGTTCCGCTGATGGCGATACTCATGGCTAAAATTGGGGTAAATTGAATATATTTACAGAGCACAAATAATACCCCGCCAAGGATAGAGGCGGTTGCATAAATATCTTTTTGTAAAACAAAAGGGATTTGCCCGCTGAGCAGATCCCGAATCATCCCCCCCACTACCCCGGTTATGCACCCCATACCAATAGCAACAGGCCCGCTAAAACCTAATGATAAGGCTTTTTGTGCGCCGATAACGGTAAAGATAGCCAGGCCAAATGCATCCAAAATAAGTAATAAAGAAGGAGGAGCACGTTGAATTTGATGTAACAACCAGACACTTAAAAAAGCGGTAATCAAAATAACATAGATGTAGTTATTATCAACAATCCAGAAAACCGGTGTTGCCCCCATCATCATATCCCGAAGCGTACCGCCACCGATACCGGTCACGCCTGCAAGTACGATGATACCAAAAGGGTCCATGCGTAAGCGGGTAGCCACTAATACGCCCGAAACCGCGCAGGAGATCACGCCAATCATATCGGCAATATAGATAAATTTTTCTAACATATTCAGCTGTCCACTTTCCTTTTAATCGCTGCTACAGAATAAAGCGGCGTAAGTATACAGTAGAGCAATTCATTTAGGGTAAAGAATAACGTGTGATCCGCAGATAGTTGAGTAATTCGTTTTGGACAATCTTTATTTTATTTTGTGAACCTTAAAAATCCCATTTAGGGTAAAGAATAACGTGGGATCTGCAGATAGTTGAGTAATCCGTTTGGGACAATATTTATTTTTATTTTGCGGACCTTGAAAATCCAGCTATGTACCTTGAAACATTTGCGCCAATCATTAACAAACAAGGTGTTAAAACAAGTGTTAACAGGGTTGCAAAGGTTAAACCGCCGGCGATAGCGGTGGCAAGTTGCGCCCACCATTGCGTGGACGGGGCGCCAAACTCGATACTGCGGTTAAAAAAGTCAAGATTCACTTTTAATACCATCGGCATCAACCCCAATATAGTGGTTGTCGTGGTTAATAATACCGGTCTGATACGTTGTGCACCGGTTCTTAATATTGCTTCTTCAATGCTTGATGTACTGTTTTTCAACACATTGAAAGTGTCGATCAGGACAATATTGTTATTAACCACTATCCCGGCCAGAGCAATAACGCCAATACCTGACATAATGATGCCAAAAGCACTTTGACTGACAAACAACCCGAAAAAGACACCCGCGGTTGAAAAAACCACCGCACTCAAAATTAAAAATGCCTGATAAAAAGAGTTAAATTGCAGCACTAAAATCAGTGCCATAACCGCTAATGCCACCATAAAAGCGGTTTCCAGAAATTCAGCCGACTCCTGCTGATCTTCATTTTCACCACGTAATTTTAAACTGACCCGCGGATCTAACTGCAAATTAGGCAGCTCCTTTTGCAGCTCCGGTAAAATAAGACTCAAATTATAACCTGCTGCAATGTCGGCACTCACGGTCATCACAATCCGGCTATCCACTTTTTTTATTGACGATTGTTTTGCAGAGGGCATAAAGGAGACAAACTGGCTAACCGGTACTTGCCCGGCGCTGGTCTGCAGGCGCAGCGCTG
>JBATHQ010000087.1:0-2099 GCA_049667005.1 Psychromonas sp. | reverse complement strand
GTGATCTAATGGCCACCGTAAATGATGCAGCAGTGCAAAGAAAGTTCATGTTCTTATCTGGGGAGATCTGTTTAACACGCGATCGGTCATTAACCAGTAAGGCTCTGGTTTATAAGTGCCTTGGCTTTTCAACTTCATCGACTGAAAAGAGCGAACCAGATGGAAACCGATAGCGCATGACGGGGTAACTTGGCATGTGATTAAGCAGAAGTCAGCAGACGGCATAGTAGCCCAACGCCCATCGTAATGGTTGGGATATGGTGAAGGCCTGAACATTTAGAAGAAGGAGGAGTCTTGTCAAACTTGTCGATACCCACTACGTCGCCAGACGATTACTATCAGCAGCGTATTGATATGCAACCGGCCTTCAACAACGATTTATTCCAACAACTGCTCGAACCTGAAAATCTACACCGAGCTTGGCGTCAAGTTAAAGCCAATAAAGGCGCGGCGGGCATCGATGGCATGACCATCGAAGCCTTCCCGCTCTGGATGCAACAAGGCGGCTGGCAACTGTGTAAATCTCAATTAGAGCGAGGTGAATACCAACCCTCAGCGGTCAGGCGCGTAGAGATCGACAAACCCGATGGCGGTAAACGCAAATTGGGGATCCCTAACGTCATTGACCGTGTGATACAGCAAGCCATTGCTCAAATACTCACGCCACTGTTTGACCCATTCTTCTCGACCAACAGCTTTGGCTTTAGGCCGAACAGAAATGCCAAACAAGCGGTACTGCAAGTAAGGGATATCATCAAACAAAAACGCAAATTTGCCGTCGATGTTGATCTGTCTAAGTTCTTTGACCGAGTTAATCATGATCTCTTGATGACTCAACTTAGAAGCAAGGTGCAGGATAAGCGTCTGTTGGCGCTTATTGGTAAATACCTTCGAGCTGGTGTGATGGTCAATGGCCAATTTGAAGCAAGCTTTGAAGGCGTGCCTCAAGGCGGCCCACTCTCGCCATTACTCTCTAACATTATGCTGGATAGTCTGGATAAAGAGCTGGAAAGCCGAGGGCATAAATTCGCCCGCTACGCGGACGACTTCATCATTTTGGTAAAGTCTATTCGAGCAGGAGAGCGGGTACTCAAGAGCATTACTCAATATCTGGCCACTAAGCTAAAACTGGCCGTTAATGAACAGAAAAGCCAAGTGGTTAAGGTCGGTCAAAGCAAGTTTCTTGGGTTTACATTTAACCGAGGAAAGATCCAGTGGCATGCTAAAACATTACGCATTTTCAAACAAAAGATGAGACGACTGACGAACCGAAATTGGGGAGTTAGTATGGGATATCAATTGTTTAAAGTGCGGCAGTACATGCAAGGCTGGATCAACTACTTTGGCATAGCCAATGCTTACCAAGGATGTGTCGATTTAGACCATTGGATCCGTCGTCGCATACGTATGTGCTACTGGCGTCAGTGGCGAAAACCACGGACTAAGGTGCAAAATTTACTTAAGCGTGGCGTCAGGATCCAAGCCGCTGTTGCTTGTGGTATCACAAGTAAAGGCCCTTGGCGTAGCTCTAAAACACCGGGGATACAGCAAGCACTGAGTAATGAGTATCTGAAGAAAGCAGGATTATATTCACTAAGAGATGGATGGATCGCAGTTCATTATCCTAACCAGAAAGTTTAGTTAGGGGTTCTAAATGAACCGCCCTGTGCGGAGCCGCATGCAGGGTGGTGTGGGGGCTGGAGGTTAGATACCTCCGGCTACCCGATTATGTTTGTTTTATTTCACTACATGCAAGCGTATCTAGTACAGTCAATATTAATAGTATTACGTTTATATTTACCGTTGCACTCTCTTTTTCATAAATATATCGCCAATCTACAAACGCATTCGAAATGGTTTTAATATGGTCTTTAAAAAGTGTTTTACTTTGAATTTTAAACTCAACACTTTTCTCTTTGGTTAATTTATTGATTTTGTCTTTGAGTTTGTTTGGCAAGTGTTTAAACAGTGAACTTAAGCTATGAATTTCTTCGGCTTTGCCGAAGATGTTTTGGAGTGTTTTTAAATACATTTCACATGCAAAAGCTGAATTAACAACAAATGGTGCTGAAGCTTCTTGGCTAAAGGGAGGTTTAAGT
>JBATHQ010000086.1:0-3187 GCA_049667005.1 Psychromonas sp. | reverse complement strand
TCCATGATCTGTGCGGTGCTTAGTTGGGCTGTCTATACCGTTGTAGGACGGACAGCGCTGTTTGGTTTATCACCCTTAGTGTCAACGACTTATGCTGCGATTTGGGGGCTGGTATTGCTGTTATTGGTCTGCTTTTTCAATCCAAACGTGCAGGTGCTACCTGATCTGAACTGGCAAATTGGTGCCGCTATTGGCTATCTGGCGGTATTTGGCACCGTTATTCCTTTCATTTGGTATTACCAGGGAATAAAAACGATTGGAGCGGCGCAAACGTCTGTTTTTACTAACTTTGTTCCGCTGTTTGGCGTGTTGCTCGGTGCTTTGCTACTTAACGAGCAGATCTCCTCTTCGATGTTACTCGGTGGTGCGCTGGTGGTTAGCGGCGTTGTTTTGACAAATAAGCGTTAATAGAGATAATTGTGTGGACGTGGTCATCAGCTTTAGGCTTTTCCTGAAGCTTGTTTACTTGTCTAACTTGCCATTGCATGGGGCATGGCTATTCAAGACGCGAACCTCCCGTTGTGGGAAGGGGATCTCAAAACCATGTTCCTGCAGTGCTTCGAGGATCATTAACAGAAGATCACCGCCGACCCGATTTTTACCATCATCGATGCCATCCATCCAGAACTCGACAAACATGTTAATGCCAGAATCACCAAAACTGTCGATTTCACAGTCGGGACGTTGTTCAAAAGGGACACTTTCACCGCTGAAAACCTGTGGGTGACTGGCAACCACTTGCTTAATAATATCGACCAGCTTTCTCACATCGGAATGATAAGCGACTGAAAAATCGACGCGGTAACGTTGGCTTTTGTCTTTGTGCGTCCAATTGGTAAAGGTGCCTGCGATGAATTTTTCATTTGGCACCACAATATCTTTGCCATCAAATGTTTCCAGCGTTGTCGAACGCATATTTAATTCGCGCACTACGCCAGTGCGCCCGTCTTCAAGCTCAACATAATCGCCAATAGACACCGAACGGTCCAGCAGAATGATAATGCCGGAAATAAAATTGGAAGCAATGGCCTGTAACCCCAAGCCTATTCCTACGCCCAGCGCGCCACCGAAAACCGCGAGGGTGGTCAGGTTTATGCCCATAATCTGCAATATCAGCAATGCGATGATAATGAAAATGGCAATTTCAAAGAGTTTCGCCGCAACTTCGCGGGTGCGTTGATCGAGACTTTCTTGATGGGAGATGAATTCACGGCCAGTTTTACTGCTGATGCGGCCAAGCCAGAACAAAAAAGTACCAAAAATAGCGACGCGCGCGATACCGTAAATTGATATCTGAATATTGCCGATATTTACCGAGATCGATTCGAGTATCTCTATTAAGCTGCTCAGGAAATCATAGAGGTGTAGAAATAACAGCGGTAAGCCCAACCATCTGAAGATCCCGGCGGCTACTTTGTTACGGATGAAGTTACGGATGATGGAATTAAATAAAAGCAAGATGGCAATGGTCAGCGCCGTTTGTACCACCCACCCCTGCTTGATAGCGTTAGCATTTATTTCAATGGCTATGCGCAGCATAAAGATAGCGAGTACGGGAAAGAGTAAACCGCCTAACCTGCCGACAAATCTGAGCAAGGGGTGAACTGCAACCGTAGCGGCTTGATTATCGAGAATTGGGGCGAACTTTCTGATCCGATTAGCAATCGCGAATGCCGTTAGGTAGATTGCTAAAATAATGCCGATTTGTATGTAAGTATCTGGCTGAGAGAAGGCGCTGTTGGCTTTATCAATAACGTGATCGACTATTTTCTGCAGTTGGTCTAGCAACATATTTTAGTCACCTCATATTTGATTTGCTACGCACAGCCTTCAATAGATTGATTTATCTCTTAATAGTAATATAGGTAGGTATGCTGTAAACGCAAATGAATGCCTACCTATCTATCTACCTACTTAACAATAGCCATTAAATATTCAGATCTCGTCTTTGTCGCTGCGCTAATTTCGAGCGACTTGTTGATTGTTTGTGCTCCCCCGCATAAAGATTGAGGGTATTAAATTGACCTTTTAATTTCGACGCCGCGTAATCTAATTCAATTTTTGAAATAACCAAGGGGTGTTTTTCAGGAAATAAAGCTTCAACCGATTGCGACACGAGTTCATATAATCGCTTAAGGTTAATTTGATGTGTTTGCGCCGTATTGTTAAATAACCAATCGCTGATCGCCATAAAATCATCAAAAGCATTATCAGATAATATATGTGCGAGCGAATGTTTAAAACGACCTGAATTGCCTATCATATCCCAGTATCTTGCAAAGCGGGTCATTCGTTGCATGGTCGTAAAATCAATACGATCGGTACTTAATATATTAAATGGCGGCAGTGGGTTGAAACGCAGGTCAAATGTTTCAGTATGGCGAATGATTGGGGTACCCTTAAGACGTTTTAAAATACCCAATTGAATTTCATGAGGGCGACATTGATAAAGTTCGTCGAAGCTATCTTTAAATGTATCTAAGGTTTCACCCGGTAAACCAAAAACAAGATCGGCATGAATATGGGCGTTGGTATGCTCTTTTAGCCAAAGTAAATTTTGTTTTGATTTAGGATTATTTTGCTTACGGCTAATATTAATCTGAACTTCTTGGTTAAATGTTTGAATACCAACTTCAAACTGCAAACAGCCTTCAGGAAACTGAGTAAGTACTTCTTTTAATTTTCTAGGAAGATGATCCGGCACAACTTCAAAATGCAGGAACAGTTGTTCGCTCATTCTCTCTAAGAAAAACTGCAATATTTTCAGGGTAGTATCAATGTTTAAATTAAAGGTTCTATCGATAAATTTAAAACTACGTGCACCGCGTTGATAGAGGATATCCATTTGTTCAAGGAAGGCATCCAGTTCATGTGGATTTGATTCCGTGTCTAATGATGATAAACAAAACTCGCATTTAAACGGGCAACCACGTGACGCTTCAACATAAAGTAAACGATTCTTTAAATCTTCATCACTATAATATTGATAGGGTAATTCAATTTTTTTTAAATCAACGGGTTTAGAGTTAAGGATTTTTCGTTCCGGTTCGTTATTGTTGATAATATCCTTGCATAATTCATAAAAACTGACATCTGCAGGACCTGTTAATACATAATCCGCAGCCGCAACAATAGTTTGTTGCTCAGATTCATAGCTTACTTCCGGCCCGCCCAATACGATTTTAAC
>JBATHQ010000085.1:0-2058 GCA_049667005.1 Psychromonas sp. | reverse complement strand
AAAACAGCGTCAAAATGCTTTACCTGAGCCAAGTCTATAAGCTAACTTATTTAATGGGTTTTGCCTCATATTCTATAATGAAACCATGTGACTTTCCGTCATGTACATCATTGTAAGAACTTAACATATGTGGAAAATCCCCCCAAGATGGCACTGGTTTATTTAGCTCACCATATGCTAAAACATTTTGGTTTCCAGTCGCATCATTTGGCTGATCATTAGGCCTTGGGTCCTCATCGCCATCATCTCCATCATGACACCAATCTTCATAGGTAAATTCTTCACCAGTCACCCATTTCCAGTTTTGATCATTTGCGAAATCCCCCATAGGTTGAAAACCGCCAAGGAAAGGACCGTTCATGACGTAATTATGAGTGTGATCCCACTGAAACCAATATTTTTTATCCTTTATAAGATTAAAAACGAAAAGATTTTCTTGTTCTGATGTGATCGTCGCCAGATATCCACCTGCTTGTTCAGCCAACGCCTTAGCCTGCACCCAATTAATTCCTTTTTCAGCAACAAATACTGGTTCATACCAGTGAATGTCGCCGTTTGGCAATTTAAAGGATGACACCTCGTTACGCTCGATTGATACAGGTGCTGTTGCAAAAGTATATATTTCAACTTCCATTCCAACAGGGTTTCCATTTTCATCTAAACCATTTTCAGTATCTTTTTCAGTAGCGATACTTGACTGTCCGGCAATTCCCTGCTGTTCTGGCATCGTTTTACAGGATGTCAAAACAAGCGCAAACAAACCTGGAAGAATGACAGCAGGGGCGATTAATAATCTCTTTCTTAATTTCATGAATTTTCCTTAGTAAGTAATATTTTTACGCCATTAAATTTTTTTCCATCTCTTTTTACGTCTTTGCCGGTCCGCAAGGAGTAATTTATATGTTTTTTGGGGGTTTAATTGAACTAGGTCACTTTAATTATGAGAAATGATCCGAGTTATCTGTCTTATGTAAAGAGGTTAAATAGTTTCATCATAAAGAGAAGTAAATATCTATAAAGTAATTTTGCAATGAATATGTACGGTTCAGCGTGACAGTTCTTCAAACTGTAATCGTGTTAGTTTAGAGATAAGTTGTGCAATAGCTTAAGCGAGCTGGGTTAATGTTTCATAATGAAAGAGGCTAGTAATCGGGTGCTAAATCAGTTTAAAATAATAACCTTAATGGGGAATATAGCCGCATGTTTAGATCGCACTATTGTAAAGTTTTTTTGGATCTTGAAAAATAGAGCCGTTATCAAAATCATGAAATAGGTCGCACAACACGCGGTAATTTGACGCCAATTACGATGAAAATTTACAGAGCTAAAAGTCCAATTGGGATTGCTCTGAATATAATGAGAAAGAATGAATAATTTATACCAAATATTACTAATTATGGGGGTAGGATGGGCTATTTCAGGGGTAGTTCAACTTGCTTTAAAACCACACAAGAAAAATTCTGATATTCCTTATGCTATAACAATCATCATCGTTTTTTTATTAACCATTTTAGATAATCTTCTCCGTCCTACATTCATAGATATGTCTATCTTAGAGTATATTTATCCAATCACTAGACTAAGTTATTTACTGATAGGTCCAGCTCTTTTTATTTATGTCAGAGCTCTGATGATTACTGGGTTCAGAGTGAAATTAATTGAAGCTTTACACTTGATCCCTTTTGTTGTTTTCTTTGTTTGTATTTTATATAACCCCGGCATTATCCACCCCAAAATTATAGTTGGATATGGATCTGAACACATCATAAATGAAGTTCAAAATAGTAAATGGACAATGTTTCTCTATTGGGATTCAACTATTCATTTATCTAGATTCATTTATCTTGCAATTATTTTACTCTATTTACAAAAGCTAAAAAGAAAACTACCAGATGTTGTTTCAGTTTTTAACATGCAAAACACCCTATCTTGGTTCAGAAATCTGATTGTGTTTTACACTATCATTTATTTCCTCGCTTTTTTGAGTTTTATCTTCTTCTCAGAAGAAAATATCTCTTATCAGAGCTACTCCGCTTTCGCTAGAAATATTCCACCAAT
>JBATHQ010000084.1:0-6794 GCA_049667005.1 Psychromonas sp. | reverse complement strand
CAACGGTCAATTACAACAACCCATTTTTAAGCGACAAATCCATGAGTTGCTCGATGAGTCATTACAAGTTGCAGAAGCTGAAGGGGTCGTTTTTGAAAAACAGGAAATATTGGCCATTATTAACCAGGTGATAAGGTTAACGGCGGAAAATTTTTCATCAATGAACCGCGACATTTTTTATCAACGCCAAACTGAAAATGAATTTATCGCCGGTTATTTATTAAGATCTGCGAATTTTCACTGCATTAATACACCAATTATTGACCATCTATACCAACAAATAAAAGCATTAGAACAAGCTACTTGAAAACAGGAATCTGTGTTCTCAAGTAGCTTGCGGATATTGATAGGAAAATATTCAAGGTTGCTGATATTGAAAAACTTGATTGGACAGACTGTTTATTAAAATAACGTTTTGTGCGCCTTGGTTTATCTTAATGGTTTCAGAATGGCCATTTAATCCATTGATGTTGAGTTCATTTTGGTTTGTTTCAAGATAAGCAAATTGGATATTTGCAGGTAACATATTCCAGCTGCGTAAATCCGCTTCTTCGCTGATTAACGTGGCAATATTGACTAACAGACCAAGCACATTATCTTTTTTATTTACCTGATTAACCAGCTCATATTTTGCCAGCGCACGAGTTGTTGTCAGCAATAGTATCGAAGGATACTCCTTATCTAAATCTTCTCTGACTAATACCTCAACATTTTCCACCGGCTCAGTCATCAACTGTTGTTCAGGTACGTTTAACTGAACATGATTAATGCGCTTATTGGGAGAGGGATAACCCGGCATTGAAATTCTGATCAACTGATCAAGATTCGGGTTAGGTACGATCACCGTCCTTTCAACTTTGTTACTGACCACCCCGTCAAAATACAATGCAAAGACTTGCTTCTGGCTGTTGAGATTGTCTATGGGTATATCCGGAAACTGTTTCTGATAATCGGCAAACTGCTCTTCCGCACCTAATTTATAACTCATACGCAGTAGCGCCTGCTTTAAACCCAGTGGTATAGCCAACTCCCGTTCTGTGATTATATCAGCAGCAAGGCGGTAACTTATTAATGCATTGGATTGTTCATTTAACACCTCATAAATAATTCCCGAAATAAGGTGCGCACTGACTAATTGCCCGTTGAGCGAGTCTTTGTCAGCCAGTTTTTTCATGGCAATATCAGCTTGAAGTATTTCCACCCTTGCGTCGTTTATATTGTTACTGAACAGATAACTGAGGGCTAAAATATTATGTAACATAACCCTATCTGTCGGATAACCGCTATAACTTCTTAGGGTTTCACTTATCGTACCTGCCCCCAGATTTTCGCTGATGGAGGTTGCTTCCAAGGCAGACATCTCTCTTTTTGCCAGGGTAAGTGTTGTGATGGCAGTTGCAAAATCGCCGGTCACAAATTCTAAATAACCTTTATTGAGGTGAAATTGCCCATAATCCCGCTTATTGGGCTGTGCATCCTGTAACTTTGATAAAATAATTTCAGGGGGAGTTGTATTTAAGGAAGTTGCCAGTTGATTCAAGTTGCGCTGATATCCTGTGCATCCACAAAGCAGGGTTAGCGTCATTATTACTAGGATTTTATGCATACAATTACCGGAAAAGAAGCCAGAAAAGCGGATCTCTGGGGCTAGGTTCACCATACCCCAGCCCCAGATAAGGTTTAATTATTCGCGTAGTTTACTGAGTCTGACAAGTTTTTTAATCTTCTTCTCACCAATCCATACTTTGCGATTATCCTGCATACTGATCAGTTCTAAATTAACCTGGTAATAACGAACCTGGGTTTTTCCATCGATATCAATAATGGTATTGATTTGCCCTTGCAGCATAAAATCAGCACCATATTCCTGTCTTTCCAGGTTCATAGTATCTTGAGATGCATTTAACGCTTGATCATAACGTTCATCACGAACTTCCTGACGGTCTGTTGCTGAAGCGACGAATTGAACTTGCCCGGAATTAATTAATTCGCGCTCAATGTTAGCCACAAAAGCATTGGTGTTAATATGCTCATGGCTCAAGTTTTTAACTGTGCCGACAATCACCGTAGGATTCTTACCACTCTGGGTAACAAAACGGGTGATCCAGGGACGCGACAATGAATCTTCAATCATTTCCTGCGCCACTGCTTGTGAATCTGTATCATTCCAGGCACCACTTAAATCAACTTGCTCCTGCGGGTCTAAACGTTCAACGGAGGTCGAGCAGGCAGTTATCATAAAGCCCGCGAATACCGCTAATAACAGATTGGTTTTTGTTTTCATTATTGCTCCATAATTTAAGATTAAAAACGTTTGATTTTAAAGGTTTTAGATACACTTATATCGATGATACTTCAAGATGCAAAGTCAGCAAGGCACCTTGAGGTAACATGGTTATACATTAAAAAAGAGATTAGCAGGAGATCATTCTGCCAAGCGGTTTACCGCCAAGGAGATGTAAATGGATATGAAACACTTCCTGTCCGCCATCCTGATTACAGTTCATAATTAAACGGTAACCCGATTCGGCAATCCCCGCCTGTTTTGCCAGTTGTTTGGCCACGGTATAGAGCTTGCCAATCAGCACTTCATCTTCTATCTCGATATCATTGGCGGTGGCAATCAATTTGTTGGGAATAATTAAAATATGAGTAGGCGCTTTCGGAGCGATATCTCTGAAAGCGGTGACGAACTCATCCTGATAGAGCAGATCGGTTGGAATCTCCTGATTGATGATTTTTCTAAAAATAGTCTCTTCTGCCATGATATTCTCCTTAAGTTAACGAAACATTATTTTTTCTTACTACAGTTCAGAAATTGCCCCTTTGCCCACGCCCTCATAAGCATAAACAGTGACCTTTTTATCCTCTGACCGGGCTTTGATTTCGCTACAAATAAAGGCAGAGAGTTCTTCCACTGTGGTATCATTTGGCAACACCTCTGCTCGCTGAGCTGGCATTAACAACTCAAAATATCCTTGCGGTGCATGATATGCTGTGCAAAGTTTTTCACCGCTATATGCCGCAACAGCAAAAGACAAATCGCCTTCTGCAATCACATCCTCCGCACTCGCTAAATAGATATCCTGCCAACGTTTAGCCCACTCTGCCACCCATTTTTCACTGTATTGATGATCAATAAAAATATCTATTTTAGAGCGATGTCCATGCGCTATACGCTGACAGTTACCATTATGTTTTTTTAAGCCATGCGTGTAATGGTAATAGGGAGTAGTGATAATCTCATTGCGTAGCTTTATTTCCAGCGCGACGATATTATCCGGTAATTGCGCCAAAATAACCTGCTCAAGATAGTTTTCCAATGCCGCAATAGTAATAGTGTCACTGGCTAATAGGCAGTATGCTTGATCGGGACATTTTAATTGAATAACGGTATTATCCGAGAGGGTATAATTCACTAGCGTTCTCTGCTCAGCATGGGTAATAGAGCAGTTCTGTGCAAGCGCTGGGACCACTAATTTGTGATCCACTTCGCCATCAATAATCGCCTTGATCTGTTTTTTTACTAAAGCAAAATCAAGGATCATTGACTGCTCATTAAGTTGGCCGGTTAAGACCACATCAACTTGATAACTTTCCCCTACAAAACCGCGTTGTGGATCTAAATATGAGGCATCAATAACGGTTAAGTCACGTACAAATAATTTCATTCAATTCTCAATTTATTAATAGCATACTGGCTAACTAGACGGCAATCCATCCGGTGTTTTTTTGCCGACTTTTATCTTTTCTTAGTAATATCAGAATAAGCATGCTTAAACAATAAGTTAGTTGCTAAAACGGTGGGTTCTGATCGTCTTCTTGGGCGGCTACAGCAACACTGGCATCGCGTTTTAATTGCTCGCGCAGGTTAGGCGGTACGCCTTGTATGGTTAAGGTGTCACTGTCTGCATCATACTGGATTCGCTCACCAAGGTGTTTTTGATCAAAACTAATACTCACCCCACCACCTTGACCTACGTATTTTGTCAACTTTCTAACGACACTGCGATCCGCTGGGAAACTGTTTTCTAACTGGTAGTCTTCACTGACAAAGTCATAAAAACTGCCTTCAAGTTTAGGGGAATCCTGCAATTGCTCAGATAAAACAGAAAGTTCAATATCATCTCCCTGTTTAAGTTGCTCTTTACAATATTCAAAAGCAACTTCGCGGACCTCCTGCTTTTTCTCTACTGGCAAGGCTTGTTTTTCACAGAATTCATCGACGGCCTTCATCAACCCCTGATTTTGCGCTTTTGCATCAAAACCTTCTTGCGCGCCCATAAACTCAAGGAAAAAATCAGACACTTTACGACCGACGCGACCTTTAATAAAAGAGATGTAGCGATTTGACTGCGGATCTCTTGCTAATAAGGTTAAATCAATACGCGCTACAAGTTGGATTTTGCTCGTTTCAATATGCTGACTGGCTTGCAACTCAAGATTATCATTGACACTGATTGACTGGTTATTTTGTAATAATGCGATTAACAGATAGTCACTTGCTGTCCAGCTATATTTACTGATTAATAATACACCTTCTTCGGCAAAATCATGTTTTTGTAATTCTGCCACTAAGCAACTGACCGCTTGTTGTGAAAAACTGACAAAATCGAGTTTTTGAGCCATCTCCTGGTCAAGCGCCTCTTTAAAAAGGTTTGGCTTGCTGTCATCTTCAGCAAAAGAAGCAAAAGCTTTATTGGTTTTACTTTGGTAAGTACGATGCAGTTTTGTTAAAAACTCCTCTATAGAAGCAGAAATAGGCAACTCTCCTTCGCGCATTTTACATTGTAAAACTCCCTCGGAGCTGTAAGTTAAAGAATGTAAAATGAGGTTACTGGCAGAGATGTTCATAAATTGTGCACCCTAGTTATAAAAAAAGATAACTGTAAATTATACAGAGTGAATCTATAAATAGCCTATAATTTCTGTTCATTTAATAAAATTAAAACAAGCTGCCCTAAGTGATTGGTATAATTGTAAGAGTAAGTTATTATCTCTATTTTAAATTTACAATGAGCGAATAAGCATGCCAATAATTTCTAAATATTCAAACGAAAAAATCGAAACAGTACTTGATGAGTTAATGGAAGTACTCCATAAAAATGACGTGTCTGTAGATTTAAGTTTAATGATATTAGGCAATACCATCACGCACATCATTAATAGTCAGGTTCCTGTTAACAAACGCTCGGAAATCAGCAGCAAGTTTGTCAAAGCACTTTCTGCTTCTATTAATGTAAAAGACAAATAGATCATATGGTAGAAACAGGCAATAAATTTCATGATAACGTCTCCCGCTTAATCAGCTGGGGGCACTGGTTTACTTTTTTTAATATTATAATCGTTTCATTAATCAGCTTACGTTATATCGCATACTCGGGAGTGTCTGACTCACTTGGCGGCATTGCTTATCAATTTATCAGTTTAATTGGCCATTTTAGTTTTCTCTGTGCCACTGTATTTATGCTGGTTTTATTTCCATTAGCCTTTATAGTCCCCTTCCCGCGCTTATACCGGATTATTGCCCTTCTTGTCAGTTCTATTGCGATCACCTTTTTAATTCTTGATACGCAAATATTTAAACTCTACAATTTTCATCTAAACCCTTTAATTTGGCATTTTTTACAAAGCCCATCTCAAGTAGAGAAAATTTACAGTATTAACCTGCATTACATCTCTTTTCCAATTATCTTCATCATTGAAATGCTGCTTTCTTATGCAGTGTGGAAAAAATGTCGTAAGCTGCAAGCTAAACGGATTGGTAAACCGATCGCGGTGGTGTTGTTTTCCGCGTTTGCCATTTCTCATATCGCTTATATGTGGGCCGATGCGAATCAATATCGTCCAATTACGCAACAAAAAGCGATCTATCCGCTTTCCTATCCGATGACTGCCCGTACTTTTTTGAAAAAACAGGGCTGGTTAACGGATGATAAGATACATAAACGCATTGCGCGTCAGGGCAATGATTATAAAGATGAATTACGTTATCCGATAACACCCTTAACGTTCTCGGATAACGAGCAATTGCAACCAAAAAGCAATATTTTAATTGTGACTGTTGATGCATTACGTGCAGACATGTTAAACGAAACAAACATGCCGCAACTTTATCAACTTAGCCAGCAAGGTTTAAACTATCAAAATCATTACAGCGGAGCCAATAACCGCGAACAGGGTATTTTCAGCCTATTTTATTCGTTACCAAATAATTACTGGTCAGCGATAACGCTTAATTATATTCCTCCGATATTACTCAATCGTCTGCAGCAACAGCAATATCAGTTTGGCTTATTTTCAAGTATTGGTTTTACTCACCCGGAGTTTTTACAAAGTAGCTTCAGCGGATTAAAACCAGAACTGCTAAAAAAACAAGCTGACACCGATAACAATCAGGACACAACCAATAAATGGCGCACCTGGTTAGTTGCTCAGAAACCGGCAGATAAGTGGTTCAGTTTTTTATATTATGAACAGCCAAGTATCGCTTTTTTACAAGAAACCGGGCCAGTTAACCTGACTGAATACAGTAAAAAACTCGACTTGTATCAGAAGCAGGTGTTAGCGATTGATAAGCAGATAGCACAACTCGTCGCAGCATTAAAGGCCAAAGGGGAGCTGCAAAATACCATTGTCATTATTACCGCTACCCATGGCACATCCTTTACGAAAATTAATTATGCGGAAAGCGTTATCAGCAGTGCACATGTTCCACTGGTGATATTATGGCCGGGTAAAGATGCTTCGCAAATTACTCGTATGACAAGCCATCTAGATATTGTTCCGACCCT
>JBATHQ010000083.1:0-2562 GCA_049667005.1 Psychromonas sp. | reverse complement strand
CCATTTTCTTCATTCAAATCCAGCGGGGAGGTGTAGACTTCGTTATAATTTAAGCCAATGCTATTGATAAAGTAGTAGCGATCAGCTTTGTTTTGCAATTTGTCCTGCGGAGTAACAACGATCCCGTGATTATTTTCTACCCGAATGATCTCATTACCATCATTATCAAGGTAACGAATCTGCTCATAATCTACTTTATTGCTCATAATTCTGGTAAATAGTTGCGCTGCTTTGTCGTAGCTCTTATCCGTTGCACTGTTCAAAAAGGCATTGAATTCATCCGCATCTCTGACTACTTTGAGATTCTCAATAATTTCATCCATATCTCTTTTGATTAATGCGGAAGTATTACTATCAGTCAGATGTGTTTCACTGATGGTTTTTTCGGTAATAAATTGTTTTTCATTGAGCGCATTGTTGATAATGACAGAAGTCCAAACTGCGACAATGGGCATAGCGATGATTAAAAACCATTTGATGGTATTTTTGTTGATCCCTTTCATATCAAAATCCATTTTTAAAAACATTATCAATAAAACAAGAGTGGTAATAAATCGCTGTACTCTTACCATCACACAATAGTTTATAACACCATAGGCGGCAGTTAAATATTTAATTTTCAGATATTTTTCAAATTCTTAAGGTCATAGCGCATCAATATCATAGCGGAGGTTTTGAGCTTTGCAGGAGCTTCTATGCAAATTCACTAAGGCAAATTTATAACGATTTATTAGCATAAATCAGAAAAGGGAAGCTGCCCGATATCACGGCTTTGTAATCACCTCTTCTTCTTTGTCAGATATTTGAACCCTGTTCCGGCCTGACTGTTTAGCTTTATAAAGGGCTTTATCCGCTCTTGAAAAAAGTTCATTAATTAACTCATTTCGGGAATACTCTGCGACGCCAAAACTGCAGGTGATAAATAAGTTGTTTTCAAAGTCAAGGTGTTGAATTACGTGCCGTAATTTTTCGGCAATCATTGCTGCCGGTTTAATACCAGTTTCCGGTAAAATCAACGCAAACTCTTCTCCACCCCAGCGGGCAAAACAGTCATTTTCTCTTAACTTGCCTTTAATAGTTACTGCCAGTTTAGTTAAGATTAGATCCCCTTTCTCATGTCCATATTTATCATTTATTTTCTTGAACAAATCGATATCAAAAATAATCAGGGAGAGGCAGTGCTGATAACGTTTAGAACGGGATATGGCATCTTTTAACTGCGTTTCAAAATACCTTCGATTGCCGATGGTGGTCAGGTCGTCTATTACCGAAAGATATTCAACCTCATTGATTTTCTTTTTCAATTCAATGTTCTTTCTTTCCAACTCAATATTTTTCTGCTGCAAAAGTTTTTCCAGAGAGATATTACCTTCAATTAGCAGCTCGTTTTGCTTAATCAATTCATTTTGAGCCGTCTTTCTCTCATGGATATTTTCATGCGCACCAATCATTCGGCTGATATTACCTTGCACATCCCGCTCGACTACTCTTGCTCTGTCCTTTATCCACAGATAGGAGCCATCCGCTTTCTGACAACGGTATTCGATACTGTATCTATCTATTTTTCCCGTTGTGTATAGCTCGAAATTTTTCATGACTCTCGGATAATCATCCGGATGGATAATATTTTCCCAGATAAACACATCTTTTAGAAATATCCCGACCTCATAATCAAGCATGCGATACCATCCGGGACTGCGAATAACGCACCCCGTTTTAGCGCTCCAGTCCCAGATCCCTTCATTAATAATATCCAGGATATTATTAAGCGTATGATTTGCCTGTTCACAATTTGTCAGTTGGTAGGTTTTATATATAGCCATTCATCAATTCCTTTGCACTCTATACGTTAGGCCAGAAGCCCAGCAATACCCACACTTTATCCGGCGATCTCCGTTTACATCACAAGAATTATTTATAAACACCGAGTTATATCTTTTTACAAGGTAATTAATCGCTGTACGCTTACCATAATACAATAGGTTATAGCATCATAGGTGGCGGTTAGGTATTAAAGTTTCAGATATTTTTCAGCTCGTTAATCGTTGTCAGGATCACTCCTTTTTGATTTCGCTTTTCAGGCGCTTGTTTTTAAATTCACTAAAACAATAAAGAGCGAACAGATCACATTTATCCCGGACTACCCTGTCTGCCCTATTTTCGAGTAAACTAACGGAATTTTTTATTAAATTAAGCAGGAACTAAGCATTGTGCATACACTTTCCCAACTAAAATCTGGCGAACTATCCGGCATTCGCCACTTAAGATTATCAGAAAATTTAAGATCATTCCCTTTGGAAATTTTATCACTCGCCGATAGCTTAGAAATTCTTGATTTATCCAACAATGAATTAACCTCATTGCCAAAAGAGGTCATAGCACTGCACAAGCTTAAAATTATTTTTGCTTCAAACAACCTTTTTGAAACGCTGCCAGAAGTACTTGGCCAATGCCCAAACTTAGAAATGGTTGGTTTTAAAGCCAATAAAATTAATCATGTTCCTGAGCACTCATTGCCGGCAAAATTACGCTGGCTCATTTTAACGGATAACCAAATCAGCG
>JBATHQ010000082.1:0-2650 GCA_049667005.1 Psychromonas sp. | reverse complement strand
GTATTCGAGTGCTGGATATTTCGATGGAAAAAAACATGGCTGAATTATACGATGCGCTGACGGTTGGTGCGCGGGTAATGTATGTTGACCACCATAAAACCGGTGATGTGCCTAAGCATAAAAACTTGTATACCCATATCGATCTGGATGCAAACATGTGTACGAGTTTAATAGTCAGCAACCTGCTCGATAAGCAATTTCATTTATGGGCTATTACCGCTGCTTATGGTGATAACTTGTTTGCTAAAGCAGACAGTGAAGCCGATAAGTTAGGTCTGTCAGATTTACAAAAATCACAGTTAAAAGCCTTTGGTACCTACATTAATTACAACGGCTACGGTAGTGAAGTGGCCGATTTACACTTTGCTCCTGTTGATTTGTACGAGCAGTTATTAAAGTATCCGTCACCGTTTGATGCGATAAACGATGAAAATTCGGTTTTTTATACTTTGGAGCAGGCATACAAAGCGGATATGCAACAAGCCGCTAATGCAGAAGTTTTACACGATTGCCATACAGCTGAAGTGATTTTGTTAGACGATGCACCTTGGGCACGTCGTGTAAGTGGAGTGCTCGGTAATGATTTGGCAAATCAGGCGCCAGATAAAGCGCATGCTGTGATAACTTACAATAATAAAGGCAGTTTTACGGTAAGTGTGCGCGCCCCCTTGAATAATAAGCAAGGTGCTGTTGATATATGCAGCCAGTTTGCAACAGGCGGAGGCCGTGCCGCTGCCGCTGGTATCAATGAGTTAGCAAAAACAGAATTGGATAACTTTATTGGTACATTGGTTAAGTATTACTCAGCAGAAAGTTAAGCAGGGTTATCGAACAAAAAATTTTACAGGAAAAAATTTGAATAACTTTGGCTGACCCGGTGGGCAATACGCCCGAAGTAATTCTCGCCAGTCCGTTGTCATGAGCGGAGGAGGTCTGCGACTCCTTTCCGGCGACTCTTTTCCTGCAAGCGCTTTTTTAGTCCGCATTGTTTTGATTTGGTTTGTTCTATACGGACTGGAAAATGATGCGCAAAGCGCATATGCGGGCTGAAAAAAGGGCTTGCAGACCTCGCCCGCTCATAACCTAGACTGCCGTCTAAATCGCTCCGCACCCCGAAATATCAAGTTGATCGTACACACCCTACCTTAGCCGTATTTTAATATTGCAGTTTACGGCAATTCGCAATTAAAAATAGATGCGCAAAGTGCATATGCGGACTGAAGGCCGCGCCCCAAAGGCTGAACTACCATTCAAAGCACACCCTACCTTAGCCGTATTATTTGTGGTGCAAACCCTCAGCGGTAATGTGAGCTTGTTAATGTACCTATTTATAACTACAATGACCCTATTAAAGACCTAAATAGAGACCTCTTTTATGACCACAAGAATTTTAGCTGATGTTGCTGCCAGTATTACTGAATTTAAAGCTAATCCAATGAAAGTGGCAACCAGTGCCCACGGTGATCCTGTTGCTATCCTTAACAGAAATGAACCTGCTTTTTATTGCGTTCCTGCTGAAGCTTACGAGATGATGATGGACAAGCTTGAAGATCTTGAACTTTTGACATTAGTTGAAGAGCGTAAAAATGAAAGTAGCATTGCGGTAAATATTGATGACTTATAGTCTTGAATTTAAACAAAGTGCATTAAAAGAATGGAATAAGTTAGGCGCGACAGTCAAACAACAATTTAAAAAAAAGCTTAGTGAACGGCTAGGAAATCCGCATATTTCTGCTTCCAAACTATCTGGCTCTGACAATATTTACAAAATTAAACTCCGTCAGTCAGGTTATCGTCTAGTCTATCAAGTCAAAGATGATGTCGTGATTGTAATTGTATTAGCTGTCGGTAAACGTGAACGTAACGAGGTATATAAAAAAGCGACTAAACGCCTGAATGACTGATTTGCTTTTTTGAACATTCTTAAATCTGGGTTATCTTTTTTCGGTGCGCAAGCACACCCAACATATTAGATTGCGTGATAAAGCACACCTTACCGTAGCCGGATTTTAATGTTGCAGTTTACGGCAATTCGCAATTAAAAATAGATGCGCAGAGCGCATATGCGGACTAAAGGCCGCGCCCCAAAAGATCGAGTTGAACTTCGGTGCGTGGGCACACCCAACCTTAGTCGTATTTTAATATTGCAGTTTACGATAATTCGCAATCAAAAATAGATGCGCAAAGCGCATATGCGGACTGAAGGCCGCGCCCCAAAAGACAACACAATATTGAATTCCTCGGTGCGCGAGGCACACCCTACCGTAGCCGTATTGTTTGTGGTGCAATTCTTCAGTGGTAATGTATGATGTGCACCGATTGAAAATAGCATTATTTTTCAAGGTTAGCGGTGCATGCACCCTACCTTGGCGTATTTTAATATTGTAGTTTATGACAATTTGCAATCAAAAATAGATGCGCAAGTTAACTGCTCCTAACCTTTTTACTGATTTAACATCTCCAAAAACGGATAAAAAATATGACCAGAAAATACTTCGGCACTGATGGTGTGCGCGGCAAAGTAGGCGAATACCCTATTACCCCCGATTTTACCCTTAAGCTTGGTTGGGCGGCGGGGCGTGTATTATCCCGTCTTGGCACCAAAAAGGTGATCATTGGTAAAGATACACGTATCTCCGGGTATATGCTC
>JBATHQ010000081.1:0-1804 GCA_049667005.1 Psychromonas sp. | reverse complement strand
GCTTAGCCTAGCACTCATTGGCTGTACGGCCACATCGGCAAATGCCGTCATTTCAAAATCAGACACCATGATGAGCAACAGAGCGGTGGAAACCGACCAGCAACTGTGCTTTACTACCACCGATGTTATTGAGTGCACTGATTCTGGGTTATACGCTGGACAAGACGCCCAATTTACTGGGAACAGTCAAGATTATACTGTACACGGCGACGGTACTGTGACCGATAATGTCACTGGCCTTATGTGGACGCAATCACCGGATATTAATGGCGATAGCAAAATTACCAAGACTGATAAGCTTTCCTCTGGCGATGCTGTTGCCTATTGCGAAACGTTAAACTACGCAGGTTATAGCGACTGGCAATTACCGAATATTAAACAAGGGTATTCATTAATTGCTTTTCAGGGAACCGATCCGGATCCAATGGCAAAAAGTAGCTCCGATTTAACTCCATTTGTGAATGCAAAGGTCTTCGATTTTGCTTACGGCAACCCGCAAGATAATGAACGTGTTATTGACTCTCAATACGCTTCCACATCTAAGTACGTTAATGATGAAGGTGTGAAAATGCTGTTTGGTGTAAACCTGGCAGATGGTCGTATTAAAGGCTACGAAGAAGACTTCTTCGGTTCGGACAAAACCTATTTTGTGCAGTGTGTGCGCGGTAATACTGATTACGGAACACCGGGATATGTCGACAACGGCGATAAAACCATTACTGATACACAATCCGGTCTGATGTGGGCTAAGAATGATAGTGGCGCAGCATATGCCAAAGGCATCGATTACCAAAACGCATTCGACTGGATCAAATCAGATGAGAACGATAACAATCCTCTTAAAACGGGTGCAAGCAAAAATGGCGCAATGGATTGGGTAGAAGCGCTAGCCTATGTGAAAAAGATGAATGACCAGAACTACCTTGGCCACAGTGACTGGCGTTTGCCAAACGTGAAAGAGTTGGAAACGATTACCGATTATAGCTATTCACCGGTTAAAACTAACTCTCCTGCTATTGATCCTATTTTTAACATGACCACTATCAGCAACGAAAACGGCGACGATGACTGGGCATTTTACTGGAGTAATACTACGCACAAAGCGCTCGCGAATGGCGTTTTAAATGTTAATCACGCTTCTTACGTCGCCTTTGGCCGATCCATGGGTTACAGCAAAACGGAAGGCAAGTGGGTAGATGTACACGGTGCGGGCTCACAACGCAGCGATCCAAAAGTATGGAATGGAGAGAACTACACCGGTGGACATGGCCCACAATTAGATTCGATTCGAATTTATAACTATGTTCGTCTTGTTCGTGATGCATTCTAAATTTAACTAAGGATCGGCTTCAAAATTACTTGAACTTTATTTTCAAAATAGCCAGTCATTTAAGGCTTTTTGGAAATCATTTAGAGCAAGTTATTTTGTAACGATTCCTAAGCATGCATTTATCCAAATTTGCACCGGCAACCACGTCGGTGCTTTTTTTGAGTGTTAGAAATGGAGTAAAGTATTGCCCTTAGCTATTTTTAAGCAAAATAAAAGTATCTTAGGGCCTGTTGGACTTTCGTGTTCAATAATCAATCAAAATGCATCAGTTGCCACAATTTAATCTAACAAATCCACGCTCGCTTTCTCCCAATAGCGAGCGTAAGAAGCTATTGCGCTTTTGTTCATTTTAACTCTTGATTAGCCTTCCCTACCAACACCCCCAATAAATAATACAGTAAGATAAAAATAGGAACATTTAGCCATTTGACCTTGGACAAAAGCCAAAATGAGAATAGTATGTTTATCATAAAA
>JBATHQ010000080.1:0-3100 GCA_049667005.1 Psychromonas sp. | reverse complement strand
GAGCAGACTTTTCATGCATTAACAAAACAACTGCGCTGCCCGAAATGCCAGAATCAAAATATTTCTGACTCCAATGCCGAACTGGCAAAAGATTTGCGCAATAAAACCTATGAACTGGTTAAACAGGGCAAAAATGAGCAGCAGGTTGTCGACTATATGGTGGCCCGTTTTGGTAACTTTGTACGTTACGATCCGCCGATGACACCTGCAACTATTTTCTTGTGGTTAGGTCCTTTGCTGTTTGTACTGTTTGGTTTTTATTTTTTATACAGACAAATAAACGGGCAAAAAAAACAGGATGACCACTTAGATGCTAAACAGGAACAGCGTCTGCAGGAGATTCTTGGGCATCATAAAAACGCACAGAAAAATCCGCAACAAGGGAATAAGCAATGATTTTACAGTTTTGGTTGGCCAGTATTCTACTTGTGGTAATTGCTTGTGCCATGCTTACGCTGCCTTTTCTACGCCGCTATAAAAATGACCGGCAAAGTGATCCTCGTAACCAGCTAAATCGTGCATTATACGATGTGCGTTTAGCTGAACTTGAAGCGGATGAAGCGCAGGATATTATTGTCGATAAAGAAAACTTAATAACTGAACTACAGCATAATCTCCTCGATGATATCAGTGATGATCAGCCTAAGGCCGTTTATAAAAACAGTAAAATGTTATGGTTACCGGCTGTTTTTGTGATGTTATTCGGAAGCTATGCAATGTACTGGTCAGTGGGTGCTTACCAGCAGGTAAATAACTGGCAATCTGCACTGCAGCGCTACCCTGATTTACAAAACAGACTGTTTAATGATCGCGAAAACCGCCCAAGCGAACAGGATCTGCGTGATATTATGCTCGGTTTACGCACTCAATTGAGCCAGCAGAATAACGATCCTGATGGCTGGTTGTTGTACAGCCGTTTAGCGCTATTATTTAGAGATAGCGATGCTGCTTCAGATGCGATTAATAAAGCTTATCAGCTGGATCCTTCCGCCATTGAAATTCGTCTTGTTTATATTCAAATGAAGATGCAGACAGGCGATCCGGAATATCAACAACAGGCGGAGTCATTGTTGAATAAGTTATTGCAGGAATATCCAAACGATCTCGAAGCATGGTCGATGTATGCTTTTATGGCGCTTGAGAAGCAGGATTATGCAACAGCTATCCTGCGCTGGCAAAAGATGCTGACCCTTGTTGCGGCTGATTCGCAACAGGCAACTACGCTGCGTGATAGTATTGCCTATGCTCAGCAGCAGTTGGACAGTGTGGAAACGGCTAATAATGCCAGTCGCCAGGTTGACAATCCGGATAACAGCATAGAGCAGAATATAGTGCCGATCGGAAAAAGCTATCAGGTTGAGATTAGTGTTGATGAGAAAGTGATTATTCCGCAAAACGGCTTTTTATTTGTTTATGCGCAGGCTGTCGCTGGACCGCCAATGCCGATTGCAGCAATCAAAATGCCCTTATCCAGCTTTCCTATAAACGTTGAACTGTCCGATGCAAATTCAATGATGGAGGGAGTGAAACTGAGTGATTATCCTAACTTTACTATTAAAGCGCGTATTTCAGCAGAGGGGACGGTGAATAATAGTACCGGACAGTGGCAGGGGCAGAGCGAAGAGATTGCTGCCGGAGATCAAGATCGTGTACAAGTAGTTGTCTCTGAGCTTTTACAATAAGCCTTTTTAATCAATGACAAGCGCTGCAACTGCTGTAAAATCACATAAGTTTTGTTTCTATTTTCGCGAAAAGAGTACATTTATATGTTAAAAAAATTGCTGGTTGTCTTTTTGTTGTTCGCAAATACGAGTTTTGCACAAAAGGTCGATGGCGGTAGCCAATATCAAATGAGTGATCCTATTGAGCCGCTTAACCGACTTTCCTGGGAGTTTAACTACAATGTGATGGATGCTTTTATCTACCGCCCGGTAACAAAATCTTACATCTATGTAATGCCTGATGATGTGCGCAAAGGGCTTAATAATTTTGTTTTAAATCTGGAAGAGCCAACCACTGTAGTTAATAATTTATTGCTGCTGGAATTTAAGGACTCACTAAAAGCGCTGACAAGGTTTACCCTTAACTCTACCGTTGGCATATTCGGATTATTGGATGTCGGGACTGCAATTGGTATTGAGCGACGCAGAGAAAGTTTTAGTAATGTGTTGGGAAGATGGTTTGTGCCTAATGGGCCCTATTTGATGGTGCCGCTAATCGGTCCTCGCAGTTCCAGAAAATTAATCGGCGATATTGTTGATAATTTGTATTTCCCAAGCAATTATCTGACCTTCTGGCAAAGCTTGGTAGTATGGGGGCTTGATGGCGTAGAAGCCCGGGCAGGATTAATGGATCAGGAAGTGCTTCTTGAGCAGTCACTGGATCCGTACCTGTTTGTTAAAGAAGCTTATATTCAGTACGAAGCCTTCAAGTTTTATTCCAGTAGCCCGGACCTTGAGCAGTTTATTAAAAAAACGGATCAAGAACAGGGAGTCCCTGAAGTCGACCTGGATAACTTTATGGATGAGATTGATTAACAATTAGATTCATAAATGCTTCTTTTACTTTGCTAATGTCAAGTTTAAGTGCAAGAAGCGTATCGCACTATCCTGAAAATCATGCTCAATGAGCATGATTTTCTATTTACAATCAAATAATTTTAAAACTACTCTAGGAGTTTATGTGTCTAACATTAATTTGGTCACTATTGATGGCCCAAGTGGATCTGGAAAAGGCACGGTATGCCATATATTAGCGCAAAAACTGCAATGGCATCTGCTCGACAGTGGCGCTTTATATCGCATTTTAGCTTTTGCCGCACTGCAGAAAAAGGTCAGTCTGGAGGATCAAAAAAGTCTGGCCGATTTAGCCTTAAACCTTGATGTGGCTTTTCAGTCTAATGGCGCCGGGGTTGATACTTTATTATCCGGCGAAAATGTCGGTGATAAATTAAGAACAGAGGTCGTCGGGCAGGCCGCATCTCAAGTGGCATCATTGCCGGTTGTTCGTGATGCGTTATTAGCCAGGCAGAAAGCTTTTAATAAAGCACCCGGTTTAATTGCCGATGGACGGGACATGGGCACGGTGGTTTTTCCCGATG